>DATCFJ010000463.1:0-5286 GCA_036509605.1 Polyangiaceae bacterium
CCTGCCGAGCTCGATCAGCTACAGAAGTCGGTCCGTTGGCGCATCACCGAGCAAGAGGTGACGTTCAACATCTTAGGCGTCCCTGAGGGCACGAACCGACCTTGGCATCTAGACGTGCTTCCGTACTTGGTGGAGCGGAACGAGTGGCTTCTGCTGTGTCGCGGGCTGCGCCAGCGCGCTCGTCTTCTGAATGAAGTGATCGCGGATTGCTACGGTCCGCAACGCCTCGTTCGTGAGGGGCTCTTGCCAGCGGAGCTGGTGCTCGGGCACCCGGATTTTTTGCGCGCTTGTCACGGCTGGGAGCCCGTTGGGCGCCACCGCCTGCACCTGTACGCCGCCGACTTGGGCCGCGAGCCGAGCGGAAAGTTCACGATCTACTCCGACCGTACGCAAGCGCCGACTGGCGCCGGCTACGCGCTCGAAAATCGCTTGGTGATGGGCCGTACGTTGCCCGACATGTTTCGCGACTACCGCGTCGAGCGCATCGCCGGGTTCTTCGCCAAGATGCGGCGCACCGTAGAGAGCCTGGCACCCAAGGCCAACGGTGGCCAGCCGCGCGTGCTCTTGCTGTCGGCCGGCGCTCGCGACGAGAGCTCGTTCGAGCACGCCTATCTGGCGCGCTACCTCGGTTACGAGCTGGTCGAAGGGCGAGACCTAACGGTGCGCGACAACGTCGTGTACCTGAAGACACTGTCGGGCCTGCGCCGTGTCGACGTGCTCTTGCGGCGCGTTGGCGACGCTTGGTGTGACGCGCTCGCGCTGCGCGGTGGCTCGACACAGGGCGTCGCGGGTCTGGTTTCTGCGGCGCGCGCCGGTAACGTCGGGCTCGCCAATCCGCTCGGCTCGGTGATCACCGAGATGCCCGCGCTCAAAGCCTATCTGCCCGGGTTGTCGCGCGCCGTCTTGGGCGAAGAGCTGCTGCTCGAATCCGTGCCCACGTTCTGGTGCGGCGACCCGCAGTCCTTGTCTTTGGTGCTCAGCTCGCTCGACGACCTAGTGATCAAGCCCACCTTTGGCGACCGTCGCGGTGACCCGCTCGTGCCTGCGCAGATGGATCAGAAGGCGCGCGCGCAGCTGGTCGAGCGTCTGAAGGCGCACCCGGGCGACTACGTCGGCGAGCGCTGGGTCGGGCTGTCCACGGTTCCGGTTTGGGAATCGAGCGGCGTCGTTCAGGGCGGGCTCGCTTGGCGCGCTTTCTTGTGCCGCGACGGTGAGGACTACGACGTGATGCCGGGCGGTCTCGCGCGCATCAATGAGTCGCCTGACGGCTTGTTCTTAGCGATTCGCAGCAGCGCTGTCAGCAAGGATGTCTGGGTGCCCTCGGCCGCCGGCAGTGCCGAACCCGTACTGCCGTCCATGCCCGATCGCCGCGTGGACTTGAAGCGCGGTGGGCTCGATCTTCCAAGTCGCTTGCTCGACGATATCTACTGGCTCGGCCGCTACGTGGAGCGCTGTGATTGCACGGCGCGCCTGTGCCGTGCCGGCATCGAACGCGCCACGCTCGAGGCTGCGCCCGACGCGCCGCTCGCGCTCGGAGCCATTCTCGATGCCTTGCAGCGCTCGGGTGTAACGCCTGCTGCAAAAGCGGTGGCGGCCGACGCCAAACCCGCCGCAGGTGCGCCCGGAGCGCCACCCACGCCCGCGGAAACCGTGCTGATGGGCGTGTTGTTCGACGCGGAATCGCCCAATAACTTGCGCGGTATTCTGCGCCGCGTGCACGAGCTCACGCTCGGCGTGCGCAGCCGCTTGTCGCGCGACGCGTGGCACGTCCTGCGTCGGCTTTCCAATTCGCTGGAAGCGCACGCGAGTGCGGGCCAGGAAAAGCTCGGCAACGCCGTAGACGTGCTCGATCAGATCCTGATCACGCTCGCCGCGGTCAGCGGCACGACGCTCGACAACATGGTGAGAAGCCATGCTTGGGCGTTCCTGGACATGGGCCGGCGCGTCGAGCGCGGCGCGCTTTCGCTAGTGCAGTTGCAAGCGTTGCTGCCAGCCGGCGCATCGCGCGTGCACATGGAGGCGCTGCTCGAGGTAGCCGACAGCTTGCTCACCTACCGCGCCCGCTATTTGAGCACGCTGCAAGTCGCGCCCGTCGTCGATTTGCTGCTCACCGACACCAGCAATCCGCGCTCCGTGGCCTTCCAAGTCGAAGCGCTGATGGATCACTTCAAGCGCTTACGCATTGACGGCGACGTCACGCGCAGCCGCGCCGAACGGCGCTTGATCTCGCTGCAGAGTACGCTGCTCACCGCGGACATCGAACAAGCCTGCGCCGGAGACGGCTCCAGGCTTCGTCAGCTGCTCGAGGAATCCGCGACGTTGCTCTGGCAGTTCTCGGACGAGGTCGGGCATACCTTCTTCTCGCATTTGGCTTCCTCGCGCGCGGTCTCACCGCCCGTCTGGATCAACGAAGATCTCGAGGCCAAATGAGAATGTTCAGCGTCAGCCATTCGACGCGCTACGAGTACGAGAGCCCGGTCGTGCATGCGCACCACATCGCGCACCTGGCGCCGCGTCCGCTGCAATTCCAGCGCGTCTCGGGCTATTCGCTCGATGTGTCGCCCGAGCCCGCGAGCTTGTACGAAGAGCACGACTACTTCGGCAATCGCGCGCATTTCATCGAAATCTTGAGCGAGCACGAGGCCCTGGTGGTCACCGCCAAAACCTACGTCGGGCTTCGCGAACGTGACGCTCCAGAGGGGCTCGCCGCACGCGTGACTTGGGAAGAAGCCGCCGAACGGTTAGCAGCAGACCGCGGGTTGGTCGAAGTTAGCGAGTACCGTTTCGACTCGCCGCTGGTGCGTGCTCACTCGCTGCTTGCGGCGTACGCGGCGTCTTCCTTTGCGCCCAAGCGCTCGTTGGTCGACGCCGTGATGGCGTTCAATCGCCAGATTTTCGAGGAATTCACGTACGACCCGCGCGCGACGGATCTCAGCACACCGCTGGCTCAGGTGCTGCGCGACAAGCGCGGCGTGTGCCAGGATTTTGCGCACGTGGCCGTCGGAGCGCTGCGTTCGCTGGGCCTCGCCGCGCGCTACGTCTCCGGCTACCTCGAGACGGATCCGCCGATCGATCGCCCACGCCTGGTTGGCGCGGATGCCTCCCATGCCTGGGCTTCCGTATACATTCCGGGCTTCGGCTGGTTCGATTTCGATCCCACGAACGCCGTCATTCCAGCGACCCGCCACGTGACTGTCGGCTGGGGTCGAGATTTCAGCGACGTGAGCCCGCTGAAGGGCGTGGTCTTGGGCGGCGGCGCGCACAGCATCGAAGTCGCGGTCGACGTCGAAGCGTTGGGCTGAGCGTCTCGTCTGGGGTTTCGTGGCGGTTTTGGGGCCGCGGTCACCGCCGGCCGTGGAACGTCGTGCTACCCGGGTGCGCCCTCTGTCTTCGTAGTATAACTGCCGCAACATGCCGCCTCGTAAAGTCTCGATCGCAGAAGTGATGGATCACAGTGGCGTCGCCTTTGGCACGAGCGGCGCGCGAGGTCTCGTCAGCGCCATGACGGACGAGGTTTGCTACACTTACACGCGCGGCTTTCTGCAGTACCTCGAGCGCGAACGCGAGATCGAGCGCGGCGGTCAAGTCGCAGTGGCGGGCGATCTGCGCTCCAGCACGGGGCGGATCATGCGCGCCGTCATGAAAGCAATTTCCGATCACGGCAACGTCCCTGTCAACGGTGGCCGTGTGCCTTCACCGGCGGTTGCTTTGTACGGCTTCAACAATCGCGTCCCGTCGATCATGGTTACGGGTAGCCACATCCCCGACGACCGCAACGGCATCAAGTTCAACCGTCCGGCGAGCGAGCTCTTGAAGCGCGACGAGCCCGGCATGAAGGAACAAGTTGTCGAGTTGCCGCCTGATTTCGACGCCAAAGGCGCGACGACGGCCGCCGGGCAGCGCGCCGAGCCCGCACTACAGGCTTCGATCGAAGAGCGCTATGTGCAGCGCTATTTCGAAGCCTTCGGCGAAGGCGCGCTCCGCGGCGCGCGCGTAGGCCTGTTCGAGCACTCAGCGGTCGGGCGGGACGTTTGCTTCAAAGTCTTGAGTGGCCTCGGCGCGGAAGTCACTCGGCTCGGTCGCTCCGACGCCTTCATCCCGGTCGACACCGAAGCCATCCGTCCGGAGGATGTCGCCTCCGCGGCGCGTTGGGGCCAAGAGCACGCCTTCGACAGTATCGTCTCGACCGACGGAGACAGCGATCGCCCGCTCGTCAGCGACGAGCACGGCAAATGGCTGCGCGGGGACGTAGCTGGCATCTTGACGGCGAAGTTCTTGGGCGCGACGTTCGTCGCGACGCCCGTGAGCTGCAACACCGCGGTCGAGAAGTGCGGCGCCTTTTCGCGCGTGGCGCGCACACGCATCGGTTCGCCCTACGTGATCGAAGCCATGAACGGCGCGCTTGGCGGCGTCGAAAAAGTCGTCGGCTACGAGGCAAATGGCGGCTTTCTAACCGCAACGGACTTCACGTTTGCCGGTCGTTTGCCGGCGCTGCCGACGCGGGACGCGCTGCTCGTGCACCTCGCTGTGCTGCTCAGCGCGCGGGCACAGCGCGTCAGCATTTCGAAGCTGCTCGGGGCCCTTCCGCAGCGCTTCACGGCCAGTGATCGCCTGGAAGATTTTCCGACCGCCCTATCCAAAGAGCGGCTCGGCGTGCTTGCCCAAGGCGGCGCCGCAGCGATTGCCAAGGAGTTCCCGGATTTCGGCAAAGTCACGGACGTCTCCAACGTCGACGGTTTGCGCATCACCTTCGCCTCGGAGGAAGTCGTGCACCTGCGTCCGTCCGGCAACGCGCCCGAGCTGCGCTGCTACACCGAAGCCGCGAGCGAAGCCCGCGCCCTCGAGCTGAACGAAGAAGCGCTGCGCGTGCTGCGCGCCTGGCGCTAACCCGTCACATGCCCGCGGCTGCGAAAATTCCCGCGAAAACCGGCAAATTCAGCGTGTCTGCGCGATAGGTGTAGACGCCATTTTGGAGCTCCGTGCTGACCGCCAGCGCGGTCGTGACTCGGTCCGCGCCTGTCCAACGAATGCGCGCGCCGTCGAGGCCGATGTCCCGGACACGCGGCGAGAGAAGCGGGTTTTCGAGCACCACGCGGAGGACGCGGCCCGCGTCGACCCACGCGAACAGTTGAGCCGTGCTAGGTAGCGCTGCTCGAGCCGCCTTGTGTGCGGGCTCCGCGCCGAGCGTGCTCTCGCCGCTCGAAAGTGCGCGCAGGCTGCGCTGGGCGAGTGGCGTGTTGCCGACCGCCAAGCACAAGTAGCCCTTCACGAAGTGCAGCTGCAGAC
>DATCFJ010000464.1:0-5835 GCA_036509605.1 Polyangiaceae bacterium
CCGTAACGGTAGTGAGCCTTCACCCGAGCTTCGACGGGCAGCACGGCGTCGAAGCGCGTCAAAAGATCCTGATACAGCTCCGCAGCTCGCTTCGGGGAACCGTGCTCGAACGTCACCTGCGCGACCCGCGCTAGCGCGTCCGAGTCGTCCGGCGCGATGCGCAGCAGGGTGTCCATGGGCGCGAGAGCTTTCTCGGTGGAGCCAGTTTGGCTCAGCGCGTCGACGTAGCGCACGAGCAGACGCGCGGCGGCCTTTTTGTCGAGCGAGTCGGCGCGCGCAGCAATCAGCTCGTAGTGCGCCACGGCCTCCATGAAGCGCTTGGCGTCGAAGGCGATGTCGCCCAGCACCGTCAGCGCGTCGAGGTTCGTTGGGTCGAAGGCGAGCGCGCGCTTCGCGGCTTCCTCTGCGCGCTTGTCGTCCTTCAGCCGATCTCGCGAAAGAATCGCGATTTGGCCGGCCAAACGCGCCTTGGCGAGCTCACCCTCGGTTTGCGCAATCTCCTTCTCGAGCAGCTGGACTGCGGCGTTCACGTCTCCGCGCGCGGTGTACGCTTCGCGCAGCGCCGCGGCCGACGTCGAATCCTTCGGGTTGGCGTCGAGCGCGCGCTTGTAACGCTCGATGGCGCCATCGCGATCACCGCGCGCTTCGAGCACCTTGGCTGCGCGGATGTACTGCTCGGCCTTTGCCTCCGGCGAGGTAGCTCGGCTAGCCAGGGTCTCCAGCGCAGCCAGAGCGGCGTCGGCGTCGCCCGTTGATTCACGCAGGTGGGCCAGGGCCTCGAGCGCGCCGGCGTGTTGCGGGTCAATCTCGAGCACCGCGTCGTAGGCCTGCATCGCGCGTTCGGGCGAGCCGATCTGCTCGGATAACACTTTGCCACGCTGCAGGAGCAACGCGAGCCGGCGCGGCGCCTCGGTGATGAGCTTGAGTTGGCGCTCATAGAGGCTGGCCACGTTCTCCCAGCGATCCAGCGCCCGGTAGTGGCGGATCAGCGCCGTCAGCGCGTTCTCGCTCGACGTGTCGAGTGAAAGGACACGCTCCAGCGCTTCAGCAGCTTTTTCGTGGTTCAGGAATTCTTCGTCGTAAATCGCGGCAATGCGCTCCCAAAGGATCACTTTCTGGCGCGGCGTGGCAGCGACCTCCACCTGCTGCGTCAAATTGGAGAGCAGATCCTGAAAGCGCGCGAGCTTCGAGTACAAGCGGTCGAGACCGCGCAACGCTTCCAGGCTCGAGGTGTCGATGGCGAGCGCGGCTTGATAGCGCTTCAGAGCTTGGTCGTCATCGTCTAGGTTCGTCTCGTAGACCTCGGCGATACGGCACAGGGTCTTCTGCTGCTCCTCACCGCGTTGGGCATCCGCGCGACGCTCCAGGATCCTGAGCAGACCCGGAAAATCCGAAGTCCGTTCGTAGATCCGCGCCAGGGCTTCGCTGGCTTTCGCTTGCCCAGGGTCTTCGCTTTCGATCTGCTCGTACAATTGACGGGCGCTGTTCGTATCGTTCAAGCGCAGCTCGAGGATCTCTGCGGCTTCGGCGCGCAGCTCGCGAGCGTGTGCAGGCGTGGCAGCGGCCTCCGCGCGGCGCGAGAGCACCATACCGAGCTCCGACCACTGCTGGGCCTTGCGGTAGATCTGCGTCATGCCCTCGAGCGCAACCTCGTCCGCGGGCTCGCTTTCGACCACGCTCTGGAAGCAGGGCAGGGCCAAATCAGGCCGCTTTAGCTTGTCGACGTACCAATGCCCCATACGATTGAAGATCGCGTGGCGAGTGTCCACGTCGACGTTGTCGTCTTCCGTACTGCCGCCGCAATTGCTCAAGACCTCGGCCCAGGCTTCTTGATTGCTGCCCGCTAGCCTTTCGATCTCTACGATCACCGCGGCTTCGGTCGGGTCCTCGCACAGAGCTTGCGTGAAAGCGACCAACGCCTGCTCGGTGTCCTTCAGCTCCGTCGCGTACAGCTTGCCGATCTCGGAGAATGCGCGCGCGCGGTCGCTCGCGCTGTCCGCTTTCTCGGCATGTGCGAGCAGCATCTCAACGACCTCTTCGAACTTGCGTAGGCGGCGGCGCGTGTCTTCAAGGCCGCTCAGCGCCACGTTGTCGTCCGGATCGAGCTCCGTGAGCTGCAGGTAGACGCGTTCCGCCTTTTCCAGGTCGCGCTCGCCGTTGACGTACAAGCGCGCTGCACGGAACAAGAGGCTCTTCTTGGCGTCTCTACCGGCCTCGTTGTCTTCGGTCGCTTCCGCTGCCAGGCTCAGGCCCTCGGCGACGCGTAGCGGATCTGCACCGGATTCCACGCTGCTTTCCAGGCTGAGCGCGGCAAGGTCGTCGGTCGGGTTCTTCAGTACCGCCTCGAGCTTGGCGTCGAGCTCAGCGGGCGTGATGGTAATGTCCGGGTTTCTTACGGTCGACGGCTTGGTTTCGTCGAACAGCGCGAGCGCGTCGTCGGCGTTCTGTGGACGACGCGCCGGATCCTTGCTCAGCAGTCGCAACACGAGCTCGTCCAGCTCTCTCGGGATCCAGCCGCGCGGCGCGACGCTGCTCGGCGGCGGAGGCTCGACCGTGAGGTGCGCGAAGGCCACGTCGAGCGCAGACTTATCGCCGAAGAGCGGCTTGCCGCTCAGGATCTCGTACAGCATGGCGCCGAACGAATAAACGTCACTGGCTGCGTCCGCGCTGAGGCCGCGGATCTGCTCTGGCGACACGGTGCGCGGCGAGCCCACTGTCGAGAACAACTCGTTCCGTCCGTTGACGACGCGGGCACGTGCACGCAAACGGTCCGAGCCTGCGTCGACGAGCAGCACGCCTTGCGCGCCGCCCTGCGTGCGCGTGATCAGCACGTTGTCGAGCCGCAGATCACCGTGAGCGATGCGGCGCCCGTGCAAGGCTGCCAAAGGCTGAAGAATGCCGCGGATTATTGCCTTTGCCTCGTTGATATGCTGCGGCCCGGTCCGCGTGATGCGCGCCGACAACGGCTGACCTTCGACCTGCGAATGGGCCACGACATAGCGATCGCCGACGCGCCCCGCGCTCAACTGGCGCGGCAGCCCCGCATGCTCGATTTGGGCGATCAGCCGATTGACCGTCAAATAGCGTTGCAGCCCGCGTTGATCCCGAGTCGCCTCGCGGCGCAAGACCTTGAGGCGATAGTCGGAACCATCCTTGTGAGCCACGTACGAAATGGCCAGGCGCCCTTCGCCGATCTTGCTCAGGATCACATAAGGACCGAGCTCAGCGCCCGGTTTCAGCTCTTCGTCCAGTACGACGCCGGTAACTCGCAGGTCCGCGACTTTTGCGTTCACTTCGCCGTGAGTCGCCAAGAGCGCGTCGCACAGCGCCTCGACCGCGTCGTGCTCCAAGCAGTGCGCGGTGAGCGCGCCCGCAAACGACGCCTTGGCCGCCGTGCCGCCGATGCTCTCCGGATCGAAGCCCAAAACGTCTCGGCTCAGCTTCAGCAGATCGGGCAGCTCGAACAGTCGCTCGAGCTCCGCGCTCAGGATATCCGTCTCGCTCATGGGTGCTTCTTCGTCTGGGACCGGCATGGGCTCTCGGGGGCGGCCGGGCATCCAGGCGCCGCCGTCCAACGAGAGCGAATTGCTGCGGACCATAGCCGATTTCTGGCCCTAGTCTCGCGGCTGTGAGAGCGTAAATAGGTGAGCTCAGGGTCCCTCTTCGTGCAACGGGTCATGCCCCTGGCCGTCCTGGCGATGGCCGCCATTTCCGTGCCCATGTTGATGCTTTCGGCGACCGGGCTACCCCGTCTACAAGGCCTGCGTGAGGAAAAGGTGCGTGCCGACGACGAAGTCTCCCGGCTGTCCCAGCAAATCTGGGAGCTGCGGGCCGAAGTCGCCCGAATCAAGGACGACCCAGCCGCGGTAGAGCGGGCAGCCCGCGACGAGCTCGGGCTGGTGCGCCGGACCGAGGTAGTTTTTCAGTTCCATGACTGATTGTTGAAGCTCGAGGAATGCCCGCGGAGATTGTGCCGCGCGTGCTCGCCCGCTAACATCAGTGCCTTGTCCGCAGAGCTCGCCCGCCGACTCATTCATAGTGGAGCCGCTCCCGCGCAGGTCGAAGCAGCCCTATTCGAGGCCGTGAAGCGTCGCGTCTCTTTGACGAAAACGGTCAACGATCTTTATCCCGAGCTCGTCCCGCTGCTCGAACGCGCCTTGGATCGCGCTGATTTTCCCGCGATTCACAGCGTCCGCCCGCTGCCGGATTTGGTCCGGGCGTTGCCGGTCGGCATGTGTGAGCGCTTGCTCGCGTTGCCCGTTCACCGTGACCCGCGAGGCGAGCGGATCGACGTGGCGGCGGTCGACGTACTGGACGCGCACTTGGCCAGTGAGTTTGCGTTCCATCTGAAGGCGCCCGTGCGCGTCTTGCGTGCGTCGTTCACTGAGCTGACCGGCACGATCGAGAATCTACACGCCGCTGGGATTTTTCCATCGGGGCTGTCCGGCGCATTGGTTGAATTGAATGATGCCGATTTGATCGGCACGCCGTTCGCGACCGCGCCGGACGAAACGCGCATCGAAATTTCGGTGACCGCGTCCCAGCCGGAGGACGACGCCAGCAATGAGCCGGTGCTCAGCTTGCGCCGCCCCAAGCCGTTCACCGTCGCAACGTCCGAGGCCGCCGGCCCGCCCTGGGCTATCGAATTCGAGGCTGCTGTCGCCGACCTGGAGACCGCCGAATCTCCCGAGCAAGTCGTGGCTGGCTTGTGCGAGGGGCTGCGTCCGGTGCGCGTGTTGGTGTTCGCGATTCGCAACAGTAACTTCGAGGTGCGCGGCGGCAGCTTCGCCCTTGGAGCGCCGGCAGAGCTCCGCGCACTCAACGTGCCTTCGGGCAACGGCAGCTTGCTCGATGCAACCGCGCGCGTCGGCTTTTATTTTGGTCCATTCGCACAGCTCGCCGCGCTGACAGAGCTCGAGGGCAGGTGGGGTGTCGCGCCGGGCGGCGATTGCTACGCGCGCGCGGTGAATGTCTCCGAGCGCGCCAGCCTGATCGTGCTGATGGCCGGCTTCAGTGAGTCGACCGAGGCGACGCGCCGAGCAGACGTGCTGGCGCGCAGCGCGGGCGCTGCTCTCGAGCGCATCGTTCGGGCGCGTAAGAAGGCCTGAGCATGCCGGGTGGGTCCAAGCCGGGCACGCGCGAGAGGTTTCTCGAGCTAGCGCGAGCCGAGCTCGACGGTCGGGATCCGGACACACTGATTGCGAACACGCCCGAAGGTATTTTGCTGCATGCTCTATACACGAGCGAGGATCTAACCGGTATCGGGCAGCTCGACGCGAGCTCAGGCGAATTCCCGTACCGGCGTGGTGCGCGCGCCACCATGTACGCCTCTCGCCCCTGGACAATCCGGCAATATGCAGGGTTTTCAACGGCCGAAGAGAGCAACGCATTTTACAAGCGCTGTCTGGCCGCAGGCCAGCGCGGGCTCAGCGTCGCGTTCGATCTAGCCACGCATCGCGGCTACGACAGCGACCACCCGCGCGTTTCGGGTGACGTGGGCAAGGCCGGCGTCGCCATCGACTCGGTCGAGGACATGAAGCGGCTGTTCGACGGCATCCCGCTCGACCAGACCAGCGTGTCGATGACCATGAACGGAGCGGTGCTGCCAATCTTGGCCAGCTACATCGTGGCGGCGGAAGAGCAAGGCGTCGCCGCCGCCCAGCTCAGCGGTACGATTCAGAACGACATCCTCAAAGAGTTCATGGTGCGGAACACTTTCATCTATCCGCCCACGCCGTCGATGCGCATTGTGGCCGATATCATCGAGTACGCGAGCTCACACATGCCGCGCTACAACTCGATTTCGATTTCCGGCTATCACATGCAGGAGGCCGG
>DATCFJ010000465.1:0-3285 GCA_036509605.1 Polyangiaceae bacterium
CCGCACGTAGTCGAGCAGCCAACGCCCATCACGAAACAATCGCGGGCGGCAACGCTGCGATGCCTTTTCACACAGCTCCTGGCCGCGACTCCCGAGATCACTCATCAAGCGCGCTTGAAACAATCCGAGCCAGGTCGCCAGCCCATCCGTGCCCGCGAGCGGCGTCGGGCGCTCGAAGTAGCGCAGCTCGCGGACCGTGAGGCCCTCGGCTTCGAGCAATGAGGCATACCGGCCTGGACTTGGAAAGAACCAGCTGACGTACGGGGCAGGGTCGATCTGCCACTCCTCCAAAATTTCGACCACTGCTCGAGTCACGGTGGCGACGCAGCCCGCTCCACCAAACTCCGCCACGAATCGGCCTCCGGGAACCAGCGCCCGGTGCACGCCCCGCACGACGTCTTCGGCGCGCGGCATCCAATGCAACGCCGCGTTGGAAAACACGGCTGCGAATTCGGCCGAATACGCGAGCTTCTGTCCGTCCGCGACTTCGAAGCGGAGCTCCGCGTACTTCTCGCGAGCGCTCGCAATCATGTCCTCGGAGCGGTCGACGCCGGTAACGACGCCGCCGTGGCGAGCTATCTCCGCGGTCAGTGTGCCGGTGCCGCAACCTAGGTCCAAAATCCTCTCGCCACTCTTGGGGCGTAGCCAAACTACGAGGTCGCTAGCGAGCTCGGATACGAAAGAGGCGCGGTCGTCATACAGGGTGGGGTTCCAGGCGCTGTCCATGCGACGAAGATGAGCGCGGTCAGCCATTCTGACTAGTGATACCTATTGATAGTTATCATTCAAAAGGTGAATGATAGACGAATGGAGCTTCGCGACCTCGAATACTTCCTGGCCTGTGTGGAGGCCGGAAGCATGACTCGCGCTGCACGCAACGTGCATGTCGCCCAGCCGACACTCTCGCACGCGCTCGGGCGTCTGGAGTCGGAGCTCGGGGTTCGGGTCTTGGAGCGGGGAGCCCGCGCGCCGCTGTCGGTGACCGAAGCAGGTCAACGCTTGGTCGAGCGGGCTCGCCAAGCCCTCGGCGCGCTCGGCGCCCTCACGGACGACCTCGCAGAAGTGGCCGCCGGCAGGCGCGGACAGTTGCGGCTGGTCGCGGTGCAAAGCGCTTGTGCCAATCTCTTGCCACGCGCTCTGGCGGAATTCTCCCGCACGCACCCGAGCATCGAGCTCTCGGTACGCACGCTAGCAGCAGAGAAGATCGCCAAGGCCGTGGTCAGCGGCCAGGCAGATCTGGGATTTGTCGCTGGCGCGCCGAGCTCGGCGCTGCGCGACGTCGAGCGCGAGCTGGTGCGGCGCGAAGAGCTGGTGGCGTTGGTTCGCAACAACGACCCGCTCTCGAAGCGCAAGGTAGTGCGCTTGGCAGCGCTCGCCGAGCGCCCGCTCGTGCTCGTGCCCGGCGGGACGTTCACCGGGGAGATCATCCACGACGCCTGTCGGGAGGCCGGCTTTGCGCCGCGCGTCGTGCTTACGTTGTCCTCGGCCGAAGCCCTTTGTGAGGTCGTGCGAGCAGGTCTGGCACTTACCATCCTGCCCGCGGGCTACCTGCGGCCCTCCGACCCGGAGCTGCGGGCGGTGAGGCTCAAGACGCCGACTCCGCGCCGGGACTTGTGGCTCGTCCGGCGCCGACCGGGCACCTTGCCGACGCCCCGGGCCGCGGAGAAGTTCCTGCGGTTACTCCGAAAGACCCTCGACGCTCGCAGCTAGGTGGCTGAGTTCATTAGGCTTATTCCATGATTGACAGGCGGGTGACAGCTCACTATATCAAGCGAGTCCCCTAACCCTGACGCATACGTTAGGGTTAGGGTTACAATGTAGCTCATGAGCGACCGTAACTCCCACCGCCACCTAGCCATTGTCGCACCGGGCTCCGCTCCGGATGCGTCGGCGCGGGTGCAGGCCTCGCGTGAAAGCGTCGAGGAGGCTGAGCTCCTGCTGGTCGGTGATCTCGCCAAGGCTGTCGGCAAGACCGTCCGCGCCATCCATCTGTATGAAGAGCTCGGCTTGGTGCGCGCTCACGAGCGTTCCAAAGGCCGCTACCGGCTGTTCGCGCAAGACGCGCTGGTGCGCGTGCGCTGGATCATCAAGCTGCAGAATCTCGGGCTCTCGCTGTCGGACATCCAGGCGCTCGTGCGCGGGCAGAATGACGCCGCGTCGGCGAAGTTCGCCGCGATGCGCCTGCGTGAGGTGTACGTGGCCAAGCTGGTCGAAACCCAAAGCAAGTTGGCCGAGCTGAAAGCGCTCGAATCAGAGCTCCAGGCCAGCCTCGAGTTTCTCTCTACCTGCCACAGCGCGTGCGAGTCCGAAGTTTTGGTTCACTCGTGCCCGACTTGCGAACGGCACCCCGAACAGCCGAACCCCCCCGAGCTGGTCGCCGGCAGCCGCGTCAACTGAGCCCAACCGAGGTC
The DNA here is from genome assembly GCA_036509605.1 of Polyangiaceae bacterium. Classification (GTDB taxonomy): domain Bacteria; phylum Myxococcota_A; class Polyangia; order Polyangiales; family Polyangiaceae; genus PMG-095. Next base: position 2,412 of record DATCFJ010000465.1, read on the forward strand.
ATCATCCCATGGCACTGAAGTTCCCGATCTACATGGACAACCACGCGACCACGCCGATGGACAAGCGCGTGCTCGAGGCCATGCTGCCGTATTTCACGCAGGATTTTGGCAACGCGGCAAGCCGCACCCACGCCTACGGTTGGCACGCCGAAGCCGCCGTCGAAGACGCGCGCGAGACCATCGCCGGTTACATCGGTGCCGAGTCCGGCAAAGAGATCGTGTTCACCTCCGGCGCCACGGAGAGCGACAACCTGGCCATCAAGGGCGTCGCCGAATACTACAAGGGCAAGGGCAACCACATCATCACCACGACCATCGAGCACAAAGCCGTGCTCGACTCGTGCAAGCGCCTCGAAAAAGAGGGCTACACCGTCAGCTACGTGAATGCAGGCCCGGACGGCCTGGTGAACCCGGCTGACATCGAAAAGGCGATCACGGACAAGACCATCTTGGTCTCCGTCATGCTCGCTAACAACGAAGTCGGCACCATCCAACCGATCGCCGAAATCGGTGCCATCACTCGCGCACGCGGCGTGCTGTTTCATTGCGACGCCGTACAGGGCTTCGGCAAGACGCCCTTCGACGTCCGGGCCATGAATGTGGATTTGGCCTCGCTCACCGCCCACAAGATTTACGGGCCGAAAGGCGTGGGCGCGCTGTACGTGCGGCGCTCCAAGCCCCGTGTCCGGTTGGTCGCGCAGATGGACGGCGGCGGCCACGAGCGCGGCAACCGCTCGGGCACGCTGAACGTGCCCGGCATCGTCGGCTTCGCCAAGGCCGTGCAGATCTTCAAGCAAGAAGGCGTCGCTGAGGCGGACCGCATTCGCGCCCTGCGCGATCGCCTGCACAGCAAGATCAACCAGGAGCTGGATTC
>DATCFJ010000466.1:0-11555 GCA_036509605.1 Polyangiaceae bacterium
CGGAGCCGCTGCGCCATCGGCCGGGGCCGGCGTCGGGGGAGGAGGCGGGTTGTTGGCTGCATCCTTGGCCGCCTGCTCGCCTTCTTCGATGAACTTCACGGTGTCCGCGATGTCTTGGCTGCGATCCTTGGAGCGCTTGACGGCCGCGGCGAAGGCCGGGTCCGAGCCCGCCTTGTCGATGAAGGTCTTGTACTGCTCGGAGGCCTTCTTCAACGTCGGGACCGGCGAGCCGCGCTTGGCGCGGAACTCTTGGGTCAAGATCGCCTCGTTGTAATAGGTCTCCGGGCGGTCCGGCGCGATCTTCTTGGCTTCATCGAGGTGCTGCTGGGCTTCGGCGACGGCTGCGTCGAAGTTCGTGTCGTTGATCTCGCCGCGGATAGCGAGCGCTAGCCCGAGCTGCGCCTCGTAGTCCTTTGGATGCAGCTTGAGGGCGTCGCGGTAGGCTTTCTCCGCTTCCTCGTAGCCGCGGAAGGAGAGGTTCACCGCCGCGTAGTTCATCTGCGCTTCGAAGAACGATGGATCCAGCTGGCGTGCCCTCCCGAAGCTCTTCACGGCACCGTTGAAGTTCTTCAGCTGAACCTGGATCAAGCCCGTGGTGTTGGAGATGGGCGCGTAGTTCGGGTTCTTCTTCTGCGCTTGAGCCGCGACCAGCGCCGCCAAGTCGAGCTGCTGCGAGTCGACATTGCTCTTCGACGCGCCAGACACTTCCATGCCACGGCGGCCGCGCTTGGATTTGTCGAGCTGACCTGCCTTGGCCTTGGCTTGGGTCAGGTAGTACACGGCGAGCTGGTTGAACGCCGGCATGTAGCCGTCGTCGATGGCCAAGGCGCGCTGCAGATTGCGCTGCGCTCGCTCGAGGTCGTTCTTGCCGTCCTGATCCGACTGGTCGTTGTCGCGTTCCATCTGTAGGGCCGCGAGGCTGACCAACGCTTCGACGTTCTGGAACTTCGCGTCGTGGATGATCTGGTCGAGCTTCGAGATTGCCCCGTCGATATCGTTCGACTTCGCGTAGTCGTACAGCGCGAGCTGCGCGCGAGCGCGGTGGAACGAGGGGTCGGATTTGACGACGTTCTCGAACTCGGAGCGGGCGTCCGCGTCCTTGCCGCAGCGCTGGTAGGCGAGACCGGCGTTGTATTGGGCCTCGGGAAAGGGGCGCCCGGCGTCTGATTTCTGCGCGTCCGCAGCGTCGTTGAACGACTTGGCGATGGAAGTGCAGGCTGCGTCGTCCCAGTCTTGCTTCTTGTCGTGGCCGGCAAACTGGTCGAGCGCCGTGTCGAAGTTCGCGGCCGCGGCCTTGCTGACCTCATGCCCCTTGGCGTCCGCCTTGCCGCTCGCCTTGTCCGGAGCGAGCGCGCCTTTAACCCCTGCACTGCCGCCGCAAGCTGCGAGAAGAGCGGTAAGGCTCACGAGTACCAGCGTCTTAAAACCTGTCATCGGTCTCTCCTAAAATCCTGATGGGAGCTGGAATGGACCGCGCTCGATTGCTCGAGCACGGCCCGACCGCCTCACTTCTTGGCCTTCTTGTCCGCCTTCGCCGGCGCCGCGTCGTTGCTCGACTTTGCCGCGTCGTCCTTCTTCGCTGGCGCCGGCTCCGCGCTCTGCGTCACCATCGGCTCACCACCGATGCGCAGCGGATTGCCCTGCTCGAGCAGCACGCTGTTCACCCGGTTCGGAGAGCCGCGGAACTCGTCGACCAGGTGGTACTCATTCTTGTAGTTCTGAGCGAGCCACTCTTCGCAGGTACGGCTGAACTCGTCGAAGTACTGGTACTTCACCGAGTAACCAAGGCACGTTTCGAAGGCGCTCTTGGCTTGTTGCTTCTGAGGCTCCGACGCTTCGTCGAGGCTGGCGTAGTAGGTCTGGCGGATTTCCACGTCTTTCCGGAAAGCATCCGGGATCGGCGCAGCGCGGAACTCCTTGACGAACGTGCCCCACATCTCACCGACGCGCGAACCGGCGGCGATGACCCAACGCGGCGGAGGCACCGGCTGGAGGTCGACGATCTTCTTGTACTCGGCGCTGGCTTTGTCGATCAGCGGACGCTTCTTGATGATCCAGTCTTTGACCTTGGTGTTGATGTGCTTGAGCACATCTTCCTTGGAGTTGTTGCCGTGGTATTCCGGGAACTTGAGCTTGTCGACCTTGGCCTTCTCGATGTCGGCGAAGTAAAACATGCCCTCGCCGACGGCTTCGAGCGCGCGGCCGAGGCGACGCTGCTTGGAGCCGTCGTCCTCGCCCGGGATGCTCATGATCTTGGCCTCGGCAGCCTTCGGGTCGGACCAGGAACCGACGACCGTCTTGTATTCACGAACGGCGAGCGTTTCCTTGCCGAGCTTGATATCGGCGCGCGCCAAGAGCGCGTGCGCCTGTACCACGATGTCCAGCGTTGCCTTGCTGTCGATCATGCGCATCGAGCCGCCGAGGCGCTTCTCGACGTTGTTCCAGTCCTTCTTCTCGCCGTAATGAGCGGCGATGGCGTAAGCGATGGCGGCGGTCTGCGCAGGCTTGCGAGCCCCGAAGTACTTATTGAAGTTGTTCGAGTCGTCGATGCCCTGGTCTTCTTGACCGAGACCCAAGCGCAGCACGACAGCGTCGCTCAAGGCTTGGTCGGCGAACTCGCCCTTGTAGGCGGTCTTCTTCGCGTACAGCTCGAAGAAGTCCGAGGCCTTATCGTACACGGCGATCGCTTGGTAGTTGCCGCCGATCTCGTACGTCGCCTTCATCGCCAGAGGCGAATCCGCCATGCCGTACTTCGAGCTCAGCAGAATCAACCTAGCTTGAATCGACTTCGCTAGCAGACGTGCGGCCTGGTAGGCGCGCGCCATGTTGTAGACGGTCTCGTCGGCCTTCTCGCACTGCTTGGGGTGCTCGCCCTTGCCGAGCGGTTCCTCGCAATACGAGCGCCACAGGTCGAGGTACGCATCGGCACCCTTCTTGTAGCTGTCGAGCGCGTTCTTGTAGTCGCCCTTGTCCTGCTGACCGTCGGCAAGCTCGACCAGCTTCTGGGCCTTGAGGCGGCGAATATCGAACTGAATGCGATTCAGAGTCTCGCACTGCTCCTTGTTGTCCTCGGCCTTGCTGCCCTTGCAGTACAGCTCGAGGAACACCGGAACGTCCTTGCCCATCTCGTCGAAGCACTCGGGGCGCGGTGGCTCGGCGCGCGAGCCGAGCACGTTGATCGCTTCCAGATAGAGCTGCGCGGCGTAGATGCCGGCGTCTTTGTCGGCGTGGTTGATGGCCACGTCGCGGAACGCGAGCGCCGCTTCCTCCCAGTGCTGGGCCTCGAAGTAGGTGCGCGCACGCGCATACTTCACTTCGACGTACTGCTCTTCTGCGTCCTTGTCGCCCTTGGGGGGCTTCACGTAGCAGACGTAGCGGTTGAAGGCGTTGACCATGCCCTTCTGCATGTCGGTGAGGGGCTTGGGCTTGAACTTCTCCCACTCCCCCGCCCGCGCCTGACGATCCGACTCGTCCGCGCCCTTTGGACCCAGGCCTTTGCCCTTGCGGTCGGTAGCGCCCTTGTACATCTGGTCGTACATCTTCTGGTAGCAGAGCACCGACGCGTAGGCGGCTTCTGCCGCCTGCTCGTTCTTCGGGTCTTCAGCCACCACGGAGTCGAACGCCGGACCGCACTCGTCCCAACGCTGCTGGAAGTAGAGCAAGTCCGCCATCGCGTACTTGATCTTGTACATCGTCGGCCAGTCGCTCTTGACGATGCGCGGGAACTCGAACTTCGCAAAGTCAGACGAAGTGAAGTTGTCGGCGACCTTCTTGTACAGGTACGCCGCCAGATCCATCGTCTTCTTGTCGCCGGTGCCGCGTACGCCACCCGAGCCGACGGCTTCCAAGTGCCAGCTCATGGCGGTTTCGCTCAAGAGCTCTGCGGTCTTGTTCGCACATTGCAGCTTGTCTGCGTCGCCGTGCTTGTCCTTCATGAAGTCGCTGTAGACGCGGACCTGGGAATCCATTTCCTTGCGGATGGCTTCCTTGTCGCCCGAGTTCAACGCCGATGAAGCGGTGGTTACTTGGCCTTGGTAGTAGCAGGAGTGGTCGCCCGGATCGCGGCTGAGCAGGTCCTTGTACAGGACGATGCCCTCCTTGTAGTGACCGGTATCGAGGTACGCTAGACCGAGGTCGTTCAGCATGCTGACGGTCGCCGTAATGGTGCCGCCCTTGTCGCCGCTGATCGGCTTGAAGAAGTTGAACGCCTTAGCCGGATCGCCGCTGACCGCGTAGACCGGAATCGAGTCCTTGCGGGCGGCCTTTTGCAGCTGCTTGGCGTTCGGCAAATCCCCGTAGGTATCGCCGTACTCGATGACCTTCTTGAACTCGTTCAGGGCGTTCGCGTACTCGCCCTTGTTCCAGAACACGTAGCCGAGCTTGTAGCGAGCGTAGCCGTAGACCTTGTTCGTGGGCGGCGGGTACTTGATCACTTCCTTGTAAGCAGCAGCCGAGAGCTCCCACTTGGATGGATCACCCTGCGCTTCTTGGAAGAATAGCTCGCCGAAGGCCAAGTAGGCGTTCGGAATGTAGGCCGACTTCGGCGCCTTCTGAATCAACTCGAAGTACGTCGCGCGCGCGTTCTTGAGATCGCCACCCTGCTCGTACTCGTATGCGAGGTAATACAACACCTCGTCGATCTTCGAGTAATCCGGGTAGTCGTTCTTCATCATCACGTAGTACGCGATGGCACTCTTGCGCGCGGCGGCCAGGATCTTGTCGGCCGCGGTGGCGTCGGAGCGGAACTTGGTCGTGCTCTTACCCTTCTTCTTCGCGTCTTGCCCTGCGATGTCCGCTGCGATCTTGTCGCGCTGCGCGGCGCTCTCGAGCTCGACGTAACCTTCCGCCAAACGGCGCACGAGCTGCGGGCGGTCGGGCGATTTCCGCGGCGTGCTGTGATACAGGCGCTCCAGGCCCTGGATCTCCGTGATGAGCAACGCACGTGAGCGCGCTTGCAAGCGGCTCTTGCGGGTATCGCGCTCGGCGTACTTGGTGAGCTCGTCCGGGTTGACCGGCTTCGAGTCGTCCTGGCGCTTCTTGACCTCCCGCGGCGGCGGCGCGCTAGAGAACGCGGCCGGACGCTTGCTGTGCACGTCCGCCATTTTTCCGGCGGGGCACTCACTGAGCGCCTTCGCGGACTCAGGCGAGATGCATTCCGCGCTGACGTCGCTCGGCTTGGCTTCGGTTACCGCGCCCGAGGTGGCCGCAGAAAACATCAGACCGACCAGAGCACCGAGACTCACCCACGCTCTTTTGGAGCTCATTCCCATTACCTCCCACACGCCGAAACAACGCGCTGGCGATAGAAGCCGAGCTCGTCACGCCAATACTCACCGTCGAAGGGCCAGATTACGTGCTCTTCGTCGGGCTTTACATCGCCAAATGTCTTGGACTCTGCCGCGCTGACCTGACCGGTCGAGATCTTCTCGTCGAGCAGATTGCGTTGAGCCGCCGTGATGTCGATCAGGATCTTCTCGCCGTCTCGCAAGCGCTCGTTCAGCTCGTCGACGTTGCGCTGGTAGCGCGACAATGCGAGCTCTCCAGCCTGGCGGACCGCCAGATCGCGCGCCAATTTCAGCGCGTCGCCGACCTGTTGCCCGATGCTCGAGCTCTGGAAGGTCGGCGGTGACTTCTTGAACCGCTTGTCCTCTTCCTCGAGCAGCTTCACGTAGTCGATATTGCGGAGCAGCTGGCGATCGCTGAGTGCGTTCTCGACGATCGGCCGAATCCGTTCGTCTAGGTTGCCGCCACCGGAGCGCACCTCGAGCAAGAACTTGAAGAAGGGCTCTTCCTTGTTCTCGCCCTTGTAGTTCTGCAGCACCTTCTCGAGCTGCTCCTTGATGGGCGTGTACTTCTTGTTGAACTGCGCAACGACCGTGGTGGCCGCCTCGTAGTTGCAGTTCGAGAAGTAAATGACCGCCTTCAACACCGAGGCTTCCGGATAGAAAGAGTTCGGGAAGTATGGCGACTGCAGGGTGTGGATGTTACCGAGCGCGTGCGGGTAGTCACCGGCCATGAAGTAAGCCCAGGACTCCTCGAACAGCGCGTCGAGCCAGTACTCGCTGGCCACGTCCACCTGGTTCCAGTACTTGACCGCAGCACTCAACTTGGTGCTGTCGACCGTCGGCTGATTCGTCTCCGCGTCGGTTTTGATCGACGACGAGTAGTAAGTGCGCGCCATCGACAGCGACGCCAGATCGCGCAAGCGATCCTCGTCCTCGACGCCCGCTACGCCTTCGTCGAGCGCCTTTTGAATGCGCTGAAACGCTTGCACCGCAGGGATCGATTTACGGACCTGCACGTAGCAAATGCCCGTAAAGAACTGCGACTTTACGTAATACTCGCTGCGCCGATCCACCTTCTGGAACAAGCGGATCGCCTCTTCGAACTGGCGATTGCGGTACTTGTAGCGGCCCAGCATGTAGTTGAGCTGCCAAAACAAATCTCGCTGTTGATCGTTGTCGAAACGCCCGACCTGCTCGTCGTTGTACTTACCGACGCGCTCGATGATGTCCGCAGGCTCCGGCAGCTGCGTCGCGAGCTTGGCCAACCAGAGCAGCGTCTCCTTGAACTTCACGTGATTCGGGTTGTCCGCGATCACGCTGAAGATGGCGTAGCTGGCCTGGTAGAACTTGAGGCGATACAGCGAGATCGCGAGAAAGTACTCGGCGAGCTGCTTGTTGCCCGGGTCGTCCCCAGTTTCGCCGCTGACCACGCGGTGCAAGGCCTGCGCGGCTTCGTTCCAGCGCTCCTTGTCGAACAGCTGCTTGGCCGAGGCGGCGGCCTCGGTCATTTGACCAGCGACGACCGGGGCCGCAGAAGCGGGCGAGCCTTCGTCGAGATCGATGTCGACTGCTTTGCCGGTCTTCTTGGCGGGACCCGAGGCCGCGGCCGCGGGCTTTGCGCCCGCTTTGGCCTTGCCCTTTTTGGCTGGGGCGGGAGTATCGGAATCCAGGTCGATGACGTCCTGTGCTCGCGCTAGGCGAGGGACCGCTAGGCTCGGGAGAGCGACGGATGCCAGAAGGCAGACCGCAACGAGGCGCTTTCGAAACATGGATCCTCTGTAGTGGGGTTGAGATCAGCGCCTTTACTGGCGGCGCCGCGACCGAGTGCGGGGGGCCTATTCGGCCAAAGCGGGAAAAACCTAATAAGTACCGCTACATACCACCCGCGGCCGTGGCATGTTAGATATCGCGATGCAAGCTTGTCAAGCACAGTCGGAAAGCGCCCGCATGTCGCCGAAGACTCGCTAATGCTGCACTTCAAAATTGCGGCGCTCCGGAATTTCCGAGCCGTTGTGTCACGCTGCACAGGGCGAAGCGCACCCACCTGGAAACCAATGACGTGGGTGCATGTCGCACTCTCGTCACTGGCGTTCGCCGCAGGTGCGGCTGCTCTGGCGCGCACGCCGGGTGTGCAGCCAACGCCGGTGATCGGAATCTGGCTTCCTCCACATTCGAGTTTCAGGTGATGGATCGGCCAGAGCATTGCGCGTCCGACACAGCGAATGGAAAATTCCTTGGCGTAGCGGCTGTTCGCGCTGTGCCAGGCTTCTTTCGCGTTGACTGTGTTGGAAGCGCTCGACTAGCGTACGCGCGGTTACGGCGGCGCCAAGGCGACGGCCGATCGATGCAGTTGGACCACCAGTCGAATGGGTGACGGTCAGGCGATGATACGCAAAATCACGGGCTTCTCTCTGTTGGCCTCGGCCCTCCTTGGTCTCCTGCCGCTCGCCTGCCAACCCGGCGGCGTCGGCGATCCCTGCACGCCGGAGGACGAGTACAACGCCAATTTCCCCGGGTACGACCCCAAGGAAGTCAACGTCGAGAGCAAGTCGTTCCAGTGCGAGACCCGCGTTTGCTTGGTGAATCATTTCCAAGGCCGCGTGAGCTGCAAGTACGGGCAAGCATCGGCCGCCGACGCCAAATGTTTCATTCCCGGCTCGGACAAGACGAACCCCGCCAACGTCATCCAGCAGGCGGTGACTCCGCAACTGACCGCGCGCCAGGCCGATACGGCGGTCTACTGCTCGTGCCGTTGCGATGGCGAAGACAAGAACGCGCGTTACTGCAAGTGCCCGTCCGGCTACGCCTGCAGCCACCTCGTCGATAACCTCCACCTCGGCGGTGGTCAGCTCGCCGGCTCGTACTGTGTGCGCGACAACACCGCGTATTCGCAGTCACAGCTCGGCACCCAGTGCGACGGCAGCACGCAGTCCTGCGGCGCAGCGACAGACGGCTGAACCTCGAGCGCTCGGCATCGCGGCTGAGAAGGTCGTCAGAGCCTGGGTCGAAACGCGCGGTCTCCGCGTGCTCGGCGCCAACGTGCGCGTTAGCTATCTCGAGGTAGACCTGCTCGTCCAAGACGGGCGGACCCTCGCGCTAGTCGAAGTCCGAACGCGGCATCCCAACTCGTGGACAACCGCGTTCGGAAGCATCGACGGCTGGAAGCGCACCCGCCTACGCCGCGCCGCCGAACGCCTCTGGCATCGCCGCTTCAAATTCTACCCCGGTATAGACCACGTCCGCGTCGATGTCGCGAGCGTCACCTGGGTCGATGGCAAGCCGAAGGTCGAATACGTGAAGGCGGCATTCTGAGTGGGACCAAAACGTTAACTCCTGGTGCCCGTCCGTCCCTCGATTCCAAGTTCGAATTCGAACTTGGAATCGGACCCCGCGCACGCGGCCAAACGCAACCCGTCGCCACTCGGCAAAAAACAACCTCAGACAGCTACTACGCCGCCCCAACCGCCCCACCCTCTCAATAGTCCAGCGCAGCCTTCATCTCTTTGCGCAGCTGATACAGCGGCTCGAGCTCCCCCGGCTCCGCCTTGGGCTCAAGCGTGGTGATGGCGCGTTCGAGCTTTTCAATCTCGACTTCTTGGCGCTGACGCAGGTTGACGACCATGGTTTCGAAGGTCTCGAAGAATTCGACGAGCTCGTCGCCTTTGCGAAGCTTGCCGGGGATCTTCAAACGACCCTCGCCGACGTCGTTGATCTGGCGCTTCATCTTGTAGATGGGGCCGGCGACCTTGTGCGTAACGAAGATACCGGCAAAGCCGATCAGCACCACGAGCAACGAGAGCGCGCCGACCAGCGTCAACAGCATCTCGTGTTGGCTGGTGCTGAGCGAGGCGGCCTGATCACGCAGCGCGCTCGCCTGCCCTTCGAGCGCTTGCTGTTGGGCCTTGAGCCGCTCATCCTGCTTGTCCGCGTCTGCCTTGAAGGCATCAAGCAAGGCCGGGTTGTCGCTGTACACCGGGTCCTTGATGATGTTCATCTTGACGACTTCACTGACCTTTTGGCTCTCAGTGAGGACCTCTCGGCCGCGCGCCACCACTTGCTCGCCCTGGTGCATCGCCTGATGGCTCTGTGCGATCACGGCCACGCTCGTGCGCCAGATCAATAGCCCCAGCGAAATGCTGAAAAGCAGAGCAATGCCGACCAAGTACGAGGTGTACTTGAGCTGAAAATGGCTATCGAGCAGGTAATTTCGGAAGCGGCGTTGATGCCGGCCGGTGGCCGGAAGCGGTGCCGTAGAGGCTTCGCCCATGACTGGGGACTCCTTGCGGGTAAGGGCTTAAGAGTACGGCGTTAACGAAGCTCGGTGCAAGAAGTGCGCAGATTTTACCGCGAACTCAGCGGACATCGCACTCCGGGACTACTGTAAGTGAGCGGCGATTTGGGAGAACTTGTCCAACGCGCGCTCCCCGGCGGTCTTGATCAAATCGTTTTCGCTGTCCCGGTCTGGGGACGAAACCCCAGGCTCGGTGAGCTTGGTCGTGTAGTTGCCGATCAGCGATTTGTCCGGATAGCTGAACATCGCAATCTCGAGTTTCACGGTCAGGTTGCCGCCCGTGTAGTCCGGGGCCGCGATGCGGGGCGATAAGAAGTAAGACTTCACGCCACTGTGCGGGGTCAGGCGGCGCTTTGCGTCAGCCACCAGCTCTCCAGGCGGCGCCACGGCGTAGACCGGCAACGCGGACGCTGCCAGAGCCATGGCATTGTGGATGATGCCGTCGATTTCGTCGCCGCCGCGGCCCGTCTTGTCGGTCACCTTGCCGATCGCCAAGTAGTATTTGGTCTCGCTGGTGAAGACCGGATCGAGCGCCTTTTGGATCGCCGATTTGACGGTGTCGCTGGCTTCGTTGGCGAGCCGCTTCTGCAGGCACTCCGCGCCGCCCATGTGCAGGCGACCGAGCGCGGCAGCCGATGCGGCGCGAACCGTCGCGTTGGAGTCATCGAGGCCGCTGCACAGCGGCTGGACAGCGCGGCGCGACTTCGAAGCGCCGAGCGCCAGAGCAGCCTGAGTGCGAATGCGGAAATCGGAGCCGCTTGCCAGATTCTGCGTCAGATGGTCGACGTCAGCGTCCTCCGCCAGCGCGGGGCGCGCGGCTAGGAACCCCACGCCGCCCACGAAGGCGGCCAAAGCGATACGACGCATTGCCTGCAACCGTATCATGAGGACCGCACGCATCGTCCATCATCATACGCAGCCGCCGGGCAACAATTCCTCGGTCGCGTATTGCGCGTCTGTCGCGTATTGCGCGTATTGCGCGTCTGTCGCGTATTGCGCGTCTGCCGACCAGCTGGCCGCGACGAGATTCGTAGGACTCGTATCCGGGTCGCAGCGCCACCTAACGCGCGCTCGCTCCGGCTCACATTCACTCTCATGTTCACGTTCGCGTCGCCCACCCGTCTGACGACCGCGCCGACCATTTGCTTCAGCAACTTTTCCATGGCGCAAACACAATCCCGGATTGGGATGTATGATGGTCTCGTGAGCGCGCCGACCGGCGAACCAAACGGAAGTTCCGGACCGCAGCGGCGGAATGGGCCGCTCGTTGCCCTGGCCGCGTGTGCGGCGTTCTCCCACTTGGTTTGGAGTGCGCCGGCGGCCGCACAGACGCAGCTGCGAGTCACTGGCAGTTTGACTATCGAGGCCAGCGCATCGCTACAGCGCGGAGCCTGCGAGGTCGCGGCACGTCTGCTCGACGACGCAGGTCATGCCGTCTCTGGAGCTCAACTTCAACTCAAGCTCCTCGGCGGCGCCGAGGTCGCACCAACGGCAGTGCGAGAATGCGGCTCGCGGTCGCTCGAGCTGCCGCTCAATTCGCAAGGAGTGTATCTGGCTCGCACGAACGACTCGGGCGCGCTGTGCGTGCGCTTCGAAGGCACGTCCGAGCACCCGGAGTTCGAACTGAGCTTCGCCGATCCCAATGGCTTGTACACGGCAGCGTCGCGAAGAATCGTCGCTGACAGCGCAACGCGCAGCGTGGAGATGGCGTTTACACCTGCGCAAACCGTGCTCGCCCTGGAGCGCGACATGCAGATCCTGACGCTGGCAACGCGACCAGAGCCTGCGCTCGCACCCGGCGAGGCGCTGGAGAACATCCGCATCTCGTTGCTGGCGGCGCGCGAAGGCGTGCCGGCGCATTCGCTTGGATTCGCGACGGTGGAGATCGGTAGCAACGCCGAGTTTCGGATCCCGAGCCGTGCGTTTGGCGCGCCGGGGCCACTCGAGCTCAGCGCGGAGTTCCCAGGCAGCGCCACGAC
>DATCFJ010000467.1:0-3546 GCA_036509605.1 Polyangiaceae bacterium
GGCTCGTTCAGCACCGGCGGCGGCTCGTTCAGCACCGGCGGCGGCTCGTTCAGCACCGGCGGCGGCTCGTTCAGCACAGCAGGCGCGGGCGCGGCAACAGGCGCGAGCGCGGCCGGCATGGGCAGCATAGATAAGCTCGCAGGCACGCCGGGCGGCGGCGCGCTATGCACTCCATTCGAAGGCGGCAAGCTCGATGCCGGCACTGGCGGCACTTGTGACATCGGCCCCATGGGCGCCTCGCCGAAGCCCGGAAACGCCACAACCGGATCTCCACGCCAGTCCTTCCAAGCGAAGGTGGCGAGCGGGGGGCGCTCTGGCTTGCGCTTGAAGACGTGATCGAACACGGCGAGCTGGACGAACTTGCCGGCCGGGCGGTCTTCTATCGTGGCGCGCGCCGCGTGATACCGATCGTAAAGCAGCGCCTCGACTTGAGCGCGCGTCACGCCTGGTGGCACCGCGAAAGCGAACTCGCGGTACGTGATGGGGCTGTCTGCTCGCGGCTCCTCGGCGCGCTCGCGCACGATCTCGAAGGTTGGCAGCGGCGTAGCAACAGACGTTGGCGCCAAGCCTGGTGCCGGGGGTGCTGGCGGCACCAGGTCGTCAGGCACGACCAGCAGGCGAGGCGCGGCATTGGACGCGCGCGGCGGCACGCTGGCCGACGGACGCGGTGGCGAATGCGAGCCCGGGCGCGGTACGAGGCTCGCCGACCCGGAGGCTCCCGCCGGAGCGACCGAGGTCGCGCCGCTGGTGCTTTTCTCAGCGTCGCGCAGCTTGCCGCTCGACGACTCGGCGGGCTTCACGCTGCTCAGCGAGGCGCCGGTCAGCTTGGCGTCGTCCGGCGCTTTGGTTACCAGGTAGCGGAGCTTCAGAGTTGGGTCGACCGCGCGGTAGCCGTGGTCGAGCAGCTCGATCGAAAACCGAGACAGGGCTCCGCTGTCGCCGCGCAGCTTGCGCGCTTCCTGCAACGCCGCTTGCCACTGCTTCGCATCGACGCAGTACTCTTCGGCGACACCGCTCTCCCCTACGCGGGAAACTTCAACGAACCAACGCATATCCGTTTCGAACTCGAACCCGCTAGAAGCCGACGAGTAGTAGAGCGCCTCTATGCCGCTCCCGCAAGCTCGAAGCGAGCAAATTTCCCCCTCGAGTCGCTAAAATGCATGGCTCCTTTCGCGCTCCGCGACTCTCGCATTATGACGCCGTGTTTCGCACCGCGCGCTGCCTGGAACGCACCGCCTGCGGGTACTGCCGGGTTTTGTGCCACCGGTCGTCGCACTTCCGCGCGGGAAACCGCACGGAAATCGGAAACGTCCTAGCCTGCCTCGGGCGATGGTAAATGGCGCTCGGCGCCTATGGCCGAAATAGAACATCCCATCGAGCAACCCGCTTCAAAGTCCGCGGCTGGCGAACGAGCGCTGATGGTGGCCCTGCGCGCGCTCGCTCGGTTCGAGCCCATCCTTTACCTGGCATTCGCAGGCACCTGTACGCTGTTCGTGGCGTGCCGCTTCTACGCCTCGCTTAAATTGCAAACGCTGTACGCGTACGCCTGGGCGCGTCCGGATTTGTATCAATTCTTCGCGCACGAGCGTGTGCTCGGAACTTGGTCTGCACCTTTGGATGACGTGTTCATCCATTTCGATTTCGCGCGCGAAACCGCGCGCGGTCATCCCTTTCAATGGTCGGAAGGCGCCGGCTATTCCAGCGGTGGTACCAGCCTGCTGTATCCGTTCGTGCTGGCCGCGGGCTTCGCGCTCGGGTTTCGCAAGCTCGAGCTGATGGCTTGGGCGGCGATCGTCGCCTGTGTCGGCGTGTTCGCGTTGCTGACCGCGACGCGCCGCTTGTGTGTAGGGTTGCCGCGCGCCGTCAGCTACCTTTTCCCGCCCGGCGTGCTGTGTGTCGGCGCGCTGGATTGGTCACTGTTCAGCGGCATGGAGGTCGCGCTCTTCCTGGCCCTGTGGGGCGGCGCGCTGATCGCGTGGGACGACCTGTCTGCGGCAGCTCGTGAACCCACGCGCTCGCTCAGCAAGCCGACGGCCATTCTTGGCGCGTGGGGCGCGGCGGTCGTCGCAACACGACCGGAGGGCGCAGCAACGTTGATCGTGCTCGCGGTCTCCGCGATTTGGCTGGCGCGCTCACGCGGCGTTCGGCAGGTACTGAAGCTACTGGCGATAGCAGGCACGCCAGCCGCGCTCGTGCTGATCGCCCATGGGCTCGCGAACCGCGCGCTGACCGGAGAATCCACAGCGGCCGGCGCGCTGGTCAAGCTCGAGATGAACCACCCGTTCATGACGCCGCAAGCGGTTTGGGACGCTTGGCTGTTTCACCTCAAGTATCAGGTGCTGCGCGTCACTCAGTATCACTTTGCCGACGTCCCCGCGTACGGTTGGCTCGCCTGGGCGCTGGCGGCGGCGGGTCTGTTTTGCCGACAGACGCGGCGCGTGGCGCTGGTGCTGTGGGCGAGCGTGCTCAGCTGGATGATGGTCGTCGCGCTGAACGGACAGGTGCGGTGGCAAAACGAGCGCTACACCATGCCCGCGGTGGCATGGCTGCTGATGGCCTCGAGCCTCGGGCTCGGCGGCCTGCTCGCCCGCAGCCTGCGCACACGGTTCAACGCGCTGCTCGGGGCGGTCGCGCTGGCCGCGACGGGTCTCTTCGTGTTTCACCAAGCCCCGCGCTTTCGCGAGCAGATTTGGTTTTTCGGTCGAGCCTCGCGTAACATTTTGGATCAGCACCTGACCGCCGGCGCGCTGATCCGCCAAGACCCTGCTTTGCAATCGAAGCGCGTGTTGGTCGGCGACGCAGGTGCAATTCCGTACGCTTCGGACGTGCCCGCGCTGGACGTGATCGGCCTCGGCGGCTATCACGGCTTGCCGTTTGCGCGCGCCACCCGCATCAACATCGCTGCGGCGATCGAACTGATCGAACGAATCCCCGCGGCGGAACGTCCCGACCTGCTCGCGATCTACCCCGGTTGGTGGTCCGACTTCCCGCTCTGGTTCGGCACGCGGGTGGCAGAGGTACCGGTGCGCGGCAATGTGATCTGCGGCGGTGCGAGCAAGGTCTTGTATCGGCCTCGTTGGCAACCGCTCGACCACAGCGGCGTGCCCTTCTCGCTCCAGCCCGGCGAGCGCGTTCTAGATTCGGTGGACCAAGCCGACCTCGTTAGCGAGCGCGAGCACGGCTACGCGCTGTCCGAAAAGAACATCGGCTTCGTGTTCATGAAGCTGCTCGAGAACCCGAGTCGCCCGCGTGAGGATCTGTGGGATGCCGCACGCATCGTGCCTCCGGGCGTGAGCGAGTCATTCCGCCTGTCGCATTTGCAGCCCGAAAAGCCGCTCATTTTGCTACTGCGCAGCGCACCGACCGCAGTCGCGGAGTTCGACGTCGCGCTGTCCGGGAAAGCCGCAGGACACGTGCGCCTGACGCCCAGCGACGGTTGGGTAGAGACGCGCGTCACTTTGCCTGCACCGCACGCGGACAGCGTGAACGTGCGCTTCGAGCCCGCCGCGAGCGAGCACGCGCTGTTTCAAATCTGGGCGGTCGCCG
>DATCFJ010000468.1:0-2702 GCA_036509605.1 Polyangiaceae bacterium
AGCGATCGAAGCGACCGCGCACGTGCCGCTTCTCGAGCAACGGCTCGATGTTGTCCGGTGGACACGCGGCAGGCGGTGGCACGTGATCGAAGAAGCCGCCGGGCTCGTCGTACATGATGAATAGCGCGGAGTGCGGCCAAGCCGGGCTCTTCATCAACGAGTCGATCACGCGCGACACGAACTCTTGTCCGAGTTGAATATCCGCCGGTGGGTGTTCGTCCGTCGCGTCCGGGCCACCATAGGTCGATTCGATCCAGACGTACGCGGGCAGCGTGTTCTTCTTGGCATCATCGAAGAAACCGTCGATATCCTTGAAATGATCGCCCTTTTCCTCGTGCAAGTGCCGGAAGATCTTCTCCTCGAAGGTGAGGCCCCCGGAGTACACGACCCACTCCACGCCCTTCTCTTGCAGTTGATGAAAGAGCGAAGGCTGGTCGGGCCCAGGCGGCGGCGCCGTGTTGCCGATGTGCCCGAACGTGGACGCGGAGTGGTAAAACATCCGATTGGGCCAGGTCGGGCCTAAGATTGAAGCGAAGTAACGGTCGCCAATCGCGAACGTGTTGGCGAGTGCGTAGTAGTAGCCGAGATCCGACTGGTCGTAGTAGCCGAGCGCGCGCTCGCCGTGCGGGCCACTCGTGTCGACGAAGCCGTCCATCTTGCCGTCGTCGAACTGCGCGTGCGCGGAGTTCCAGTCGTGCCTGGTGTCTTTGCCGCACAGGAACGGGTTGTGGAAAATTTTCACGTCTTGGTTCGTCTTCGAATCAAGGTTGTGAAAGCCCGCGGGTGCAACGTCCGCATCCGGCTGCCCGAACTTGGGGAGGTTCTGAAAATACTGGTCGAACGAGCGATTCTCCTGCATCACGATCACGAAGTGATCGATCGGAATGCGTTGTCCTATGGGCTCGTCCGGGCCGGAGGTTTGTTCGGGCAGCGCGCCACCGGCAAACTCGCAGGCGTCGCGCCGAGCTTGGGCCGAACGAGCCGCGATGGCCGCGGAGGCACTGGGAGCGGGAGCAGGAGCGGCCGAGGGTGGCGGAGGCGTCCAGTCGTAGGCCGGCAGTGGCTTTTGAGCGGCGCTCGGCCGGGGCGCGTGGTGCTTGCATCCTCCCCCAACGAGCAACACCAGACACAGCCAGCGCTTGGACAGCGGGTACAACATTCCGGAGTAGTAGCGACTTTGACGCAATTATTGGGGTTTTGGCGAGCGCCGAAACCTGGCCGCAAACTCGATCACCTAACTCTACGCCCGGCGGGGTCCTTCGCCGCGCATTATTTGCTCTGTTCGCAGAGGTTGTGTCAGGTTCAGACCCAAGGAGCTCCCATGAAGACCGTTTTCGCTCGTGCCGTCGTCGCCTTGAGCCTTGTCTCGCTGCCCGCCTCCGCGCTCGCCGCGTCGAAAGCCAAAGGCACCCACCACCACACCGTGGCCAACACCGACGCGCCGGCAGAAAAGCCGACGACCAAGCACCACCATCACAAGAGCGCCAAAACCGCCAAACCGGCCAAGCCCGGCGCTGATGGCACCGCGGTTGCCAGCCACCATTCGCACAAGGACAAGGCGCCCGTCGCCTCCAAGTCCGTCCCGGCCGAGCCGCTCGTCCACTGACCGCCCTCGGCGGCCCAAAACAGAAGGCCGGCTAGCTCCGCGAAGCTAACCGGCCTTTGCCGTTTTCTATGCTGACTTCTCGGAGCGGGACATCGGGTTCGAACCGACGACCTCAAGCTTGGGAAGCTCGTGCTCTACCAACTGAGCTAGTCCCGCGTAACCAGGGGCAGTGTAGTCGCTTCCGCTTCCGAAGCGAGAGAAAAATGGTCAAGACACGCGGCATTTCCGCGTGGATTTGCCGTGAAATTGCCGTTCTTGCAACCGGCTGCGCGAGCCCCAGTGCTAGGGCGGTGCGGGCTCTTGACCGGCCCCGCCCCTCCCGGTAGTGAATCCCGGCGCGCGGTTATTAGCGCCAGAAGGCCAGCGATGAAGGTAACGACGGTTCATTCGAGGTGTGAGTGCCAAGCCCATCTGAGCGCGGAGCTCGATGAGCAGCGCGTGGCGCTGAGGGGCTGGGCGGTTGACGCGCGCAAGCTGCAGTTGCCGGCGCCAGCAAACACCATCGGCGCCGAACGCGAACGCTTCGACGTGGGGTGGGCGTGCCCGTTTTGCACGCGCAACACACTGCGCTCATTCACTGCTTCGGCGCTGGCGTTTCGCGACCCTGAAACCAAAAAAGCGGGCTGAGCCTCGTTTCGCTGGACTAGGCGGCGCGACCTAGGCCGAGCCGCTCAATTACACGGCGCAATGCCCCTGCGCGGCCCGTGTCGTGGGCGCGCTGCCGAAAGAATAGCGCCTGCCCGAAGGCGCGTTCGGCTTCTTCGAGCCGGTTGGCTTTGACGCACGCCGCGGCGTACAGCGCCCACAGCTTCGGGTTCGATTCCTCGAGCAGCGTGGCCTCACGCAAGGCGACCAGCGCCTGGCGACGCTCTCCGCGCTGTTGAGCACGGCGCGCGCGGGCGAGCAGCTGGTCGACACGAGACGGGAAGCCGGGGACGTCGGATGGGCGGTTCATCACGGTTATCTCCGGGAGCTCTGCGAGAGCTGTGCCAGATTTCTGGCGCACCAAGACGTACACGCGATCTCCGCGAATCGCGCGCGTGTTCGCGCACTTAGCCGTTCGGCAGCACTGGAACGTGATCGTCGCACCTGGCAA
>DATCFJ010000469.1:0-6279 GCA_036509605.1 Polyangiaceae bacterium
TGGGCTCGGACACGCCTTCGCGGACGGCCGAGTCGAAACTGCGGGCCAGCGTGGCGCAGGCAATCCGGTGTACGAGTGGGTCGGGCTCACTTGCCAAGCGGCGCAGCATGACCTGCACTGCGCGGCGTACCCGACCGCGCACGCTCACGTCCTCCTCGCCGCGTCCGCCCTCTAGATCGACCAAGTGTAGCAGCGCCTTCAAGCGGCGTTGCTCGCCGAGCGCGGCGCCGTTCGACGCCTCCGCGTGCTCTGCGCTGGACTCTGCGTCGAGCACCCAGCTACCCAGACGATCGAACAAGCGGTCGATGTCGGGCAATGAGGCATCGTTATCGCCCGGTCGCCGACCGAGCAAGAGCAGGTTCGACAGACGCGGGGTCTCGAGCACACCGAGGTCGAGATCAGCCAGCGCGCCGACGACGTACGGCAGCACCTGCAGGTCGTGCGGATCGTGCGAACCGATGAAGTCCATCGCGCGATGCGCGGCGGCCAGCGCGTTCACGGCCAGCTCATGCGCCGCGCGCGCACCGCGCGTTTCGTAGGCCGTCAACGCGCGGCGTACCGCGCCGACCAGCTCTGTGTCGTCGTCCTGATCACGATCCAAGAAGCGAATCGTGCGCTCGGCCACGCCGCGCAGCACCGAGCCCTGGGCCTGGGCCCGCGAGGCCATGGTCTTACGCAGGGTCTTGGCCGCGTTTTCGCCGAAGGTTTGACTCGCGACGTCGCTCAGCAGCGTCGCCGCGGCTTCTGCGACGTCAGGCCGGCGTGTGGCGGCGAGCACGTCGAGCAGCGCCTCGGCTGTATCCGGCTCTGCCTCGATCGCGCGCGGCAAGCCAAACACCAAGGTCGCGATGATGCCTGGATCGGCCGCGGCGATCGGGCCTTCGATCAGACGCTTGCAGGCGCGAAATGCTCCGTCCGGATCCGAGGGCATCGTGCTGGCCAACGAGACTGCGGCGCGCCGCCATTCGGTCGGGCTGAGATTGGGATCCAGCGCGCTGTCTATCTCCTCGCGCAGGCCGCCGTCGACTGCCGATAGCAAGCCGCGCGCGACCGCCGCGTGGCGCCAAACCAGCGGCTCGCGATCAGCCAACAGCGACAGGTAGACCGAGCGCACCGGCTCGCTGAGCAGTAGGTCCTTGGGATGCGGGTCGCCCTGCTGAGCCCGCACGACCGCCTCGCGCGCGGCGTGCTCCATCAATTTCGAGGCCAAACGCCGCGCCGGCAGCGTACCGCTGCGCGCTCGGTCAAGCCAACGCTCGCGCAGCTCGCGTCGCGTCACGAGCGTCAAGGCCAAGGGATCCGCGTTCACGGACGAACCGATCGGCAGGTCGAAGAGCAAGCTGATGCGCGCGCGGATCGTGGCGGCTTCGAGTGGCCGGCCCGAGCTCAAGGCCATGCGTGCGGCAACGGCCGCAAACGTGCCGGCGCTGCCTTCATAGACACGCGCAAAGACACGGCGACCGAGCTCACGCCGCGGCTTACCCTGCGGCAGTGCCGCCGCGATCTCATATAGTGCGACAGCCGCGGGCCCGGGCGCGATCCAATCCAAATCATCGACCAAACCGGTGTCGAGCGCGAGACCGACAACGCGGCTCAGCACTTCGGGAGCGATGCCGTCGAGGGGCGGTGGACCGGACGCGCCGCTGCCTTGTCCGAGCGCGGTGATCGCCTGCCGGAAATTTGCTCGGCGCTCGGTCTCGTCTTGTTGCAGGCGAACCAGAGTGGCTAGAGCTTCGACGGGATTGGGGCGGCCGCGCATCGGTGGGAGTCTCAGAGTCTACGGTTTTCCAGCGCAAATCCCACGGCATTCGACGGTTATCGCGGTGTGCGCTCGCGCCCTACCAAGTGCGCAACCGCGCTTGGTTTGCGCTCTGGCGGTTTGCGCGCGAAGAAATAATCGAGAACGACTGTTCACGACGTGGCGTGGCCGACTCTCCTCGCTCGCGCTGGCCGCTTGCGCCAAAGCATGGAAATGGTCGAGGCTGTGAGTTGGCGCGGAGTTTGTAATGACGCCCGGCCAAGCGGCACCAGGAGCTAAGGCGCCGCAGGGAGACAGCACACAATGTATGCAAAGAGCCGCTCGTTGTTGGCCGGTTGCGCCTTCGCGCTGACTTTTGTTTCCGGTTGCACCCTGCAGAAGAAGGACGACGCGGATGAGTTCCGCGACGCAATTCCGCAATCGGAGTCGATCGCGTTGTCCGGCCCGGACGCCTCCAGCGGCACGACGACGACCGCCGCGGCTGCGCCCTCACTGCGCACGCTCGCGGCCGGTCCCGCGCCCACGACGTATGCAAAGTGGTACGGCTTCACCCGCACCATGCGCGACGGCGTGAACAAGATCACGGCGGGGGTGCTGGGCTCGGTGTGGCTCGTCATTCACACGGAACCGAGCGCGACCACGGCGGACTCCGCGACATGGGGTCCGTGGAACGACGAATTGAACCCTGCGACCTACCGCTTCAAGGTCACGCGCATTGCACCCGACGAGTACAACTACGTGCTCGAAGGTCGCGCCAAGGCCTCCACCTCGGACGACGACTATCAGGCGGTGCTGAGCGGCCATGGCTACGGAAAGCCCAGCGAAAAGCACGGCCAAGGCACGTTCCAGGTCGATCTGGACGTCGCCAAAGCGCTCGACCCGTTCGACAACCAAGACAACTCCGGCACGGTTACCGTCGATCACGAGCTGCCGCACGACTTCAGCGACAATCTGGGTGCGCTTCCGCGCACCATTACCGCCACAGTTACCCCGCAGGGTGAGGCGCACTACAGCGTCGAATCGGTGGCCAACGTGGACCACACGGGCAGCATCCACGTCATCGCGCATGTCGACATCGACGACAGCAAGCGGACCTTGTTGGAAGACGTAGTGATCGACAGCCGCTGGAAGGCGACCGGCGCCGGGCGCGCCGATATCGACATCACTGGCGGCGATTTGCCGGCCAGCACTCCGAAGGTCGACGCCATCGAATGCTGGGGCACGGACTTCACGCAAAGCTATTACTCGGACTCGGGCGGCTTCGCGCCCACCGCTGGCACCGCTAACGCTTGCGTGTACAGCAGCCCCTGATGGCGTAAGCTTCGTTCATGACGGGCGAAGCGCCACGGGGTCCCGCGCACCGGACGCCGTTCAACGAACCGGTCCTCACGTACGCGCCGGGCAGCGCTGAGCGTGCCAGTGTGGACGCCGAAATCGCGCGGCAGGCACACGAGCCGATCAGTGTACCGCTTTCGATCGGCGGAGAGCAGGTCGTCACCGACGCTCAGCAGGCATTTTTCGCACCGCACCAACACGGCCTAAAACTGGGCGAAATGTCACTCGCCGAGCCGCAGCACGTGGCGCGCGCCATCGACGCCGCGTTAGCTCAAAAAACGAGCTGGGCCGCGCGTAGCTTGGCCGACCGCGCCGCGGTGTTTCGGCGCGCGGGCGATCTGGTCAGCGGACCGTGGCGCGCGCGTTTGCTCGCTGCAACGATGCTGAATCAAAGCAAGACCGTGCATCAAGCAGAGATCGACGCCGCTTGTGAGCTCGCGGATTTCTTTCGCTTCAACGCCCACTTTGCCGAAGGCATCGCTGAGCAGCCGTTGATCTCGAGTGCGACAGAGCACAATAGCTTCGAGCTGCGGCCGCTCGACGGCTTCGTGTATGCGGTAACGCCGTTCAACTTCACGGCCATCGCGGGCAACTTGCCGAGCGCGCCCGCGCTGCTCGGTAACACGGTGATCTGGAAGCCGTCACCGTTGGCTGCGCTTTCGGCGCACCACGTGCTCGCCGTGCTCGAAGCCGCGGGGCTGCCGCCGGGAGTGATCAACGTGGTGCAGGGCGATCCGGCCGCGATCTCTGCGCAAGTGTTGGAGCACCCGGCGTTCGCCGGCTTGCACTACACGGGCTCGAGCGCAGTATTTCAGGGCTTGTGGCGCGCGGTTGGCGAGCGCATCACGCGCTACCGCAGCTACCCGCGCCTGGTCGGCGAGACGGGCGGGAAAAACTTCATCCTGGCGCATCCGAGCGCCGACGTGACCGCGCTCGCTGTGGCGATCGTACGCGGCGGCTTCGAGTACCAGGGGCAAAAGTGCTCGGCCGCGTCACGCGTGTTTCTGCCCAAGAGCTTGGCTGCCGCAGTCGAAGCCGAAGTAGTGCGCATGGTCTCAGAAATCCGCGTCGGAGATCCGAGCGATAGCCAGAACTTCATGGGCGCCGTCATCGGTCGCGCGGCGTTCACGCGAATTTCGGGTTACCTCGAGCAGGCGCGGTTGGACCGAGCGTGTCGTCTCGTGTGCGGCGGCGACTTCGATGACGCGGTCGGCTACTTCGTCGCACCGACGCTGATCGAAGTGGCCGAACCGGACCATACGCTGATGCGCGAGGAGATCTTCGGCCCCGTCGTGTCTTGCTTCGTGTACGCGGACGACCGCTTCGAGCAGATTCTGACGGTGATCGACGAAGCGACTCCTTACGCGCTGACCGGCGCAATTTTCGCGCGCGATCCGGAAGCCATCGCGCTGTCCAGCTCTCGTCTAAGGATGGCAGCCGGAAACTTCTACATCAATGACAAGCCGACCGGCGCGGTGGTTGGACAACAACCGTTTGGCGGCGCGCGGCTGTCGGGTACGAACGACAAAGCCGGCTCGCCCTGGAACCTGATGCGCTGGGCGTCACCGCGCGTGATCAAAGAAAATCTCAATCCGCCGCACGACTTCCGCTATCCTTTCTTGAGTCGCTCGCGGACCAGCTCTTCATGATTAAAAGCCCCAACACGGCTATTTTGCTGGTCGCTCACGGCACGGTGAGCGACCTTGCGGATCTGCCCGCGTTCGTGGCGCGCATCCGTCACGGTCGCCCGCCACCGCCCGGCCTGGACGACGACCTCCGTCATCGCTACGAAGCGATTGGCGGCTCGCCATTGCTGCGCGTGACGGAAGAACAAGCGCGCGCGCTTGAGGCGCACACCGGGCTTCCTGTGCTGCTCGGCATGCGGCTCTGGGAGCCAAGCGTGGAGTCCGCGTTCGTCGAAGCCGCGCGGCGCGAGATCAAGCGGCTGGTGCTCGTGCCGCTGGCGCCCTTCAGCGTGGACGTGTACGGCGCGGCCGCGCGGCGCTCGCTGGAAGCGGCGCGCGTGGAGCTGGGTGCCGGCACGCCAGAGCTTGTGGTGTGCGAGCCCTGGGGGTGCGAACCTGCCTTCATCGCTGCGCAATGCGCGGCGCTCAGCACGCTGCTCCGGATAGATTCACGGGACAGCGCGGTCGTGCTGACCGCGCACAGCTTGCCGCGCGCCGCGATTCGCGCTGGCGACCGCTACCAAGCCGAAGTCGAAGCCTGCGCGCGCGCGATCGCCGAGCGTCTGGGGCGCCCGTGTGAGCTCTGCTACCAAAGCCAGGGCGCGGACGGCGGTGAATGGCTGGGGCCGGATCTCCGTCAGACGTTCGAGCGGCTGGCGCACAGCGGCGTAAGGCAGATCACGCTGTCGCCGGTCGGCTTCCTGGCTGATCACGTGGAAACCTTGTACGACTTGGACATCGAGGCGCGAGCGTGGGCGGGCGCCCTGGGCCTGGGCTTCGAGCGCGTGCCCGCGCTGAACACGGCTCCCGGCTTGATCGACGCCATAGCCAGCGTAGCCGAGCGCGCGTTGGGCAACGCATAGGCTTGGCACGAGGGTTGGACTAAGCTCGAGCGGCTCGCATGAAGTATTCGATCCCTCCGCTTCGCCTTCGCCTGCTCGGGTTGTTCTTGGTGCTCGTGCTCGGGGTCGGTTGTCCCTGCGTGCGCAGCGCAGTCAACGCTAGCCCCGGGCTGCGCTGGTGGCTGTTCTCGAATTTCGGCGCGCAGCGTATGTGTCCGGAGATGCTGAAGCGCGGCGTACCGCTGAAGCTCACGCCCACCGGCAACACCGTCGGTCGCTTGTATCCGGAGCAGTGCAACTACCAAGTCAATGACCAGGTGCAGAGCGTCACGCTCAGCTTCTCCGGCACCGGCTCGGCGTGGACGCCAATCGCCGGGCGCGTTGGCTTCTCGGTCGCGACCAGCGTCGAGTACGGCATGGACTTCTACATGGCCGAAGACTCGATCTACGTCTGGGCCAAGCCGATCAAAATCCCGTTCGGCCCAGAGTTCAAGATCGGCGCGATCGAAAACAAGCTGGTCAACTGGGCCGCGCAAGGCCCAGCTGGCTACATGGCCTCCACGTTCGGCACGCAGATCGTGCAGAGCCAGCTGGCCAGCGGCTTTACGGTGATTCACTCAGACAGCGGGGATGAATTCTCGCTCGGTCAACTGCAACC
>DATCFJ010000470.1:0-2110 GCA_036509605.1 Polyangiaceae bacterium
AGCAAACCGCTCGACCACGCGCTCGGCGTTGTCCGGCGTGAAATACATCAGCACGTTGCGACAGAACACGACGTCGTAGCTCTCTGGCGGCCAAAAATCATCGGCAACGAGATTGCCCTCTTCGAACACTACGCTGTCTCGAATCGCCTTTGCCAAGACGTAGTCGCGGCCATCCTCTGCGAAGTACTGCTTCTTGATCTGCTCCGGTGTCTCGCGCAGCGCCCACGACGAGTAGCGCCCCTGCTTGGCGCGCTCCAAAGCCATCGGATTCATGTCGACCGCGTCGATACGCACGTCCCAACGAGCGTCGAGCCCGCGCTCTCGCGTCAGGATGGCGAGCGTGTAGGCCTCTTCACCGGACGAACAGCCCGCGGAGAGCAAGCGGAGCTGCCCGCTCGCGGCTCTCGCCTCAACCCGACGCGCCAGCGCCACCTCGGAGCACGCGCGAAATTGATCAGTATGCCGGAAGAAGTAGGTCTCCCCGACGGTCAACTCCTGGGCGAGCTCGCGCAGCTCAGCTTGAATGTTGCCTTGCGTTTCAAGCCGGGACAAATAGACCGACGAAACGTCGCCGAGGGCCTGCAGCCGACGCTCCAGAACGCTCGCAAGGTAGTCGAACTTTTGGTCGTCGAACCACAGGCCCGTTCGCAACACGACGCCGGCGCGAAACCGTTCGATGTCACGGGATGAGAGCGCGCCGATCACGCTTCTCCAACGCCGTTCTCTAGACTCGTCCAGGTCGACGCTGGAAGAATCAGCCCGCTCTCTAGGACGAGCAGCAAGTGCGCATCCAGTGAGCCGACCGCGCTCACGAAATCGGCGTGCGCGCTAGCCAAGAGCGGCGGCAGCGCACCGCTTACAAGGGCAGCCAGCGACTTCACGCCGATCACGCGCTCCACTGACAGCGCGACGCGGCGTTCACGCACTTTGACTACAACGAAGCGCGTGCGGCGTGCGCTGCTGTCGTTGCCAAGCAAACGAGCCAAGTCCACCACTGGCACCGGCGCACCGCGGATGATCGAAAGGCCAGCCACGAACGCTGGCATCCCGTCGAACGGCTGCACCGGAAGTGGACGCATCGTCTCGCTGATGTGCTCGAGCGGAAGTCCGCAAACCAGCGACCCCACCTGGCAGAGCAGCGCCGTTGCCGCCCGAGGCGCCGAGCCGCTTGTCATAGACGGCGCGCTACTTGGTGGCATCCGAGCCTCCCTCACCGCTCTGCAGCGCTTCCTGCACTTTTTCGAGCAATTGAAGGCGAGAGAACGGCTTGGCCAACAAGGTACGCTCGTCGCGCACCGCTTCGTTCATGGGCTTCGCAATTGAGCCGCCGCCCGTCATGAACAGTACGCGCACACCGCTCCGCGCCGCAGAAAGCTCGTCAGAGAGCTGGGCTCCTGGGAGGCCGATATCAGTGAGGACAAGGTCGACCCGCGGCGGTTGGGCAAGCGCGCGCTGGGCGTCGCTCAGGTTCGACACTTCGACGACCGTGTGACCGTCTGAGCGGAGCATCCGGGCCGTAATCTGCCGAACGGCGTCGTCAGCCTCAATCAGCAACACATTGCCGATCGCGGCTTCGACGACCTCGGGCGGCACGCTGGGCTGTGCCCGCCCGTCGGGTAGGACGCGTGGCAGCAAGATCCGGAATTCCGTGCCACGCCCGGGTGCGCTGTTCACTCGGATGGCACCCCCGCTCTGACGAACGATTCCATAAACGGTAGAGAGCCCGAGCCCGGTCCCCTTGCCGACCTCTTTGGTCGTGAAGAACGGCTCAAACAAGCGCTCGCGCGTCTCCTCGGACATACCGGTGCCGGTGTCAGTTACGGAAAGCACCACGAAACGCCCGGCATTCGTGCCCAATTCTGCGGCGCCAGCCTGGTTCACCACTTCTTCTTCGGTCTCGACGCGCAAGACCCCGCCATCCGGCATGGCGTCTCTTGCGTTGATCACCAAGTTCAGCACGACCTGCTCGAGCTGGCTTTGGTCCCCATTGACGAGGCTCAGGTCGGAACGAAGCACGTTGGACAGTTCGATGTGCCCGCCGATTAGCCGCTGCAACATGCCGTGCATGCCTTGAACGACGTCGTTCAGCTGGATCGGCTTCGGTTGAATG
>DATCFJ010000471.1:0-4649 GCA_036509605.1 Polyangiaceae bacterium
CCTGGGGCCGTCCCAGAGCCCGTGCCTGGGCTCCCGCCGGCGTTGTAGCTAGCTCCGCTCGAGCCCCCAGCGACAAGAACACCACCAGCGCCACTCTCCAATACGGTTGTATTGTCCCCGACCATTCCGGTGCAACCAACCAACGGGACCAAGATTGCGCACGTGGCGATGTAGAGTTTGTTCACGAAAGCACCTTTCCAAAGTGAAAACCCTCAACCACAGTCGGGGTGCCAATTCAGTTCCCCGAGGCATCGAAAGCTAGGCATCTCGAAGCAAGTTTTTTTCGGAGCGCTCAACGCGCAACGGTCGGGCTTGGCATCAGTTGCCGCATTCGCCGTCGTCGAGGCTGCACACTTTGCCGTTCGGACACTGCGAGCTCTTGCTGCACTGCTTGCAGATATGCGCGGTCGGACTGCAGCCCGGAGTCGGTGGCGCGCAATCGGCGTCGCTTTGACAGGTGACGCCGCCGCCACCGCTCGTGCCCGCGTTGGCCCCGCCGCTGCTACCAGCGGAGCCGCCGCTGCCGGCTCCGCCCTGATCGCCGCCGCCGCCGCTAAACGAGCCGCCGTCACTAAACGAGCCGCCGCCACCACTGTCTGCAACCGCGGCACCACCGCCGCCCGGCGCTTGCCCCGCGCTGTTGTTACCGGCGCTGGGTAATGAGCCGCTCGCTCCTGACACGAACCCCGAAGCGCCTGCCGTAGCAGTGGGTTGTAGCAAGTCGGGCAGCAGATCCAGCGGCCGATCCTGACACGCGGCGACGGCAAACAGGCCGAAGGCCCACAGCAAATATCGCGAACGTTGCCAGCTGCTCATTCCGGAGCCTCGAGCCCCAGCAGCGCCAGACCCCGTGCCTCACTGCGAGCGAAGCCACTAGGATATTCACTCAGGTAGCGACGAGCTTCCTGGGCGGCCGCAGCGCCATTGCCGCTCTGCTGAAGCAGTCGAAAGCGATCGACTCGCGCGTTTTGGGCAAGCGGTGAGCGCGGATAGCGCAGAATCAACGTGGCGAGATCCGCGAGAGCCGGCGACAGCTCGCCGGCTCCGGCTCGTGCCAACGCCTGCGCGTACAGCCGATTCTCCTCTGCCAACGTGCTCTCGTTCACGCGCGCTGCATGCGATGTGGGTAGCCGGGCGAGCGAAGTCGCGATTGGGCGCGCCACTTGCGCGCTGGCGTCCGCTTGCCGGTCGAGCGGCAGAACAGGCGCGGCGTCAGATTCCGGGGCGGACGTCTGCGAGGACCAATGATCGCCGGGGCCGAGGAACACCACCTCACCTCGGCTGTCTACCTCGACGCGGCCTTCGGTCACGGCAACGAACGTCACTGTGCCGGACGGCGTGGCCGGGCTCACGCGTACCGAGAAGCGTGTCCCGTGCACCGTGACTCGAGCATCAGGAGTCTGCACCGAAAGCCCCAGTCCCGGTGGCAGCTTGGCGACCTGCAGTGTGACGAGCCCTTGCTCGAGCTCGAGCCAGTCTTCGTTTGCCGCGTCGGGACCAGCCAAACGCTGATTGAGGCGTACGCGCGTGTCCCCCGAAATATCGACCTTGGCCTTGCCGGCGCCGGTAAGCGCAAGCTCTGCCCGTGCGCCGCTCGTGCTGCGCAGCTCGTCCGTCGCCTCGACGCGCTGCTCTGCGAAAACCGCGCTCGGCGACGAACCAGCTCGCACCAGCGTCGACTCACCGCTCACCGAAACGACGTGCGCGACTTCGCTGATTGCCGGAACTTGCGGCGGGCGCAGGAGACGGTGCGCACCAAACCACAGGGCAAGCGACGCTGCTACGGCGCTGAAGGCACCCAGCGCGCGCACCGGCAGCCGGCGTGCCGGCGGCTCAGCGCGCAGTCGCTGCAGGAGCCGATTCACCGACGACGCCATCCGCTCGTGACGGCTAGCCTCACGCTCCGGCGCCAACAGAGGAACGACGAGGCGCCCCATCTGCCGTAGCAGGTCCACCGCTTCCTGATCGTCGTTCCTCATGGCGCGGCTCCGCGTTGCTGCAAGGCTTGTCGATCTTGGTGAATGCGCGCGGCGAGCTCTTTTCTGCCGCGCACGAGGCGCGACTGGGTCGCGGCAACTGACGCCCCGACCAGCGTCGCCGTCTCAGCCAGCTCGCAGCCGAGTACGTCGTGCAGCATCAGGGTCTCGGCGAGCTTTTCGGACATCTGGGACAGGTGATATCGCAAGCGATCGAGCTCATTGCGCGAGCTGAGCTGCGCCTCAGGGTCCCTCGGCCCCGACAGTCGCGGCCCGAGGGCCTCGACGTCTTGCGTCGGATCGAACAGCTTGCGCTCGGTGCGTCGACTTCGAATCGCGCGCAGCGCGACGTTGCAGGTGATGGCGGAAGCCCAAGTCGACAATGTGCATTCTCGAGAAAATTTGCCGCGATAGACCGAGAGCACGATCTGCTCGAACGAGACCTGCACCAAGTCGTCGTGGTCCGCTTCGCGCCTACCGAGGACTCGGAACAGGGTGCCATCCACGACGTGCATCAAGCGTTGGCACAGCTCCGAGCCCAGTGTCGGGTCTCGGTTCGCGAGCCCTTCGAGCAGCGCTGCTTCGTCGAGCGATGCCGGGGGGCGTGTCTTCACTACACGCAGCACCCGATTTAGAGGGAGGGGTTGGACCATTGATGGTTCAAGGTTTGGTTCCTCGACCCACGGCTACTCAGGCATTTATCTGCGACCGCCTGACGCTCCGAACAGCCATAAGTCCAGCGTCAGCGTAACTCCGAGTGCGGTCTTGCCGACTGTCACGGCGAGCTGGTCATGCTCGCGGATCGGCACGTTTCCCGCTAATTGCTGAAGCTCTGCACCCAAGGTCGCGCTGACCCTGTCCCCCGCGCGCAGCGCTAGCTCGAGCTCGAACCCAGCCCCGGGCACCCACACACTCTGTCGGCTGGTGCGGCCGACTTCAGAGGCGCGACCCGAGACATCGACCAGCAGGCCGCGTGCGATGCCCCGCAGCTCGAAGTTAGGGGCAAGCCGCAGCCGGAGCCCTGGGCCAAGCCCGAGTGTGGACCAGCTCAGTGATACTCCCGCCCGATCCGGTCCAACCGCATAGCTGCCGAGTGCACTAAGAAACCCGGGAAAGCCGGATGCGCTGATGGCGAGCTTCGCCTGCCCCCCATAACGCCAGGCAAGCAACTCCGGGTCGTAAGACGCGAAAGCTCCCCCCGAAATCCAGGCCTCTGCGCTTCGGTGTGCGCTACGCGCGCCCGATGGCCCTTGACTCTTGCTCGGCTCGGCGTCGGTGCTTGGCTCGTCGGCGGCGGGCGCCGGCTTCGCGGCTTGAGGCTGTCGTGGTGTCGTGCCTCGCCGCGGTGGAGCCGGCTTTGTTTCCGTGGCTGCTGCGGCGTCCGGCGTGCCAGCCGCGCGCTTGGCTAGCTGCAGCGAGGCCTCCCGAAATAACGTAGCGATCGCAAGACCAAGCGTCCGGAAACGCTCGACTTGTCGGTCCTCTGGCTTGAACCTGAGCTCCTCCGATCGCCAGCTCTCGCTCGGCTGCCGTACTCGAGCGACCTCCACGAGTGCACTCAGTCGCTCATTGTCGCGCCAGGATACAATAGCCACGGCGCTGACCGACTCGGCATTGCCAGCTTGCGTCAGCTCGCACCGCCCGCTGCCCAAGCCCGCCGTGCACGCCTGAATCAGCGCGGAGGTTTCAGGAGCCGTCCGATCCTGCGCGGGGACTTCGACGACTACGAGCGGCAGCGGCATTTATTGCCATCGGCAACGCCTGCGCAAAGATGAACCGGTAACGAAATTTTCCGCGCCAAGGCGCAGCACTGACGGAGTCGCACAAACAGAAGTGCCGTCAGGGGGGCCAAACCAGGCGAGCATTGTTCGAGCTAGTGAAGCGATTTTAACTGATGGGACACGACACTAGCTGACTGGAAAGTGGACCCAAAGCCTGAGCCTAAATGTCACGGGGCGTCCTGTGCGCCGCTCAACTCGCGCGCGAGACTGGCGAGCTCCGGGTCCGAGTGGGCGCGCTCGCGGACCTCGCGGCGTCCGCGCGCAAGGCGCGTCTTTGCTGCTGCGACGCTGACACCGGTGAGACGTGCCACCTCCCGCATGTCGTATCCGTAAAAGTCATGTAGCAAGAAGGTCAAGGAGCGCTTCTCGTCGACTAGCGCCAGGTGCTGGCGAATGCGCCGCAGGGCGTCGCGGAATACCAGGTCACGTCGCGTCACCTCGCTCGTCCCGGTCATGGCTTCCGGCGGGACTAAGCTCACGAGTCTTCTATCGAGCCGACGGCGCCTGATGTGTCTGTATACCGCGCGCGAGCTGACCACCCTCACCCAAGCGTCGAGCGGCCCGTTTCCTCGGAAATTATCGATGGTTTTGACCAGTTCGATAAACGCGAGGTGAGCCACGTCCTCGGCTTCTTGGTCGCGCCTACCGAGCAGCCTGTTGACCGTGCGACACACGACAGCGTGGGTTCTCCGGTGCAGGGCGGTTGCTGCGCTCGCGTCGCCTGCTCGGACCCCTGCCAGCAGCTCGTTGTCGTCCTGAATCGATTGGTCCAGATCGGACTGCGGGTTCGTTGGAGAGGGAGGTTGCTCGAGACACGCTGGCGAGGGAGATGACATACGCTTCATCGACATGAGTGCCACCTCGAGCACGAATCTAGGCGCGCTTCGTCGAA
>DATCFJ010000472.1:0-3172 GCA_036509605.1 Polyangiaceae bacterium
GGATTTCCTGGGCATAGCGCGAGGAAACCGTGGTTACGGCTGATGCCAGCGAAACCGCAGAGGCGAGCCCCGAGAGCCCACCTGCGAGGTTGAGCGATGACAGATCCGAGAAGCCGAGTGCTTCCCGCGCGCTATCCGGAAACTCAGCGCGGCGCTCGATGTCGTGAATCGTAAACACGACCGGCACGCGCTGCCCGCGCAGTGCAAGTGGCACCAAACACGCCACCGCGTCGTGCGCGTGAACGACATCCACGGCTTTACCCTGCAGAGCGCGTTGCTCCACCAACGCCGCCACGGCCTTGGCGAAGGTGGCGAAGCGCGCTGCGTTGTCCGGATGTTCTTTGCCGCCGGTACCGTAGATGCCGTCGCGATCGAACAGACCGGGCAGATCGAACAACACGAGCTCGGCGCCGGAAGCGAGCTGCCCGTCCAGGACGTTGACCTCGCTGCCGTCTTGCAGCGTCAGCGGAGTCAGACGGCGCGCCGCCAATAAGCCGCCCGCTTCGAAGCCGGGCGTACGTGGCGCGGCGACCGTAACTCGGTGTCCGAGCTGGCGGAGCGCCTTGACCAGAGCAGCTGCTGATTCGGATGCTTCGGTTTCCCGCACGTAGGGGGCCAGTTCGGCGACGGCCAGCAGAATATCCATTGCCCGGCCGTCTACCACGGCGGGTTTTGAGTGGCTACGGGGGCACTCGCTGCTACGTTTCGCGCCGCAATGGACGAGCTCGTTAGCAAAGCCGAGGTTTTACACGAGGCGCTGCCCTACATCCGGCGCTTCAGCCAGCGCACTTTCGTCGTAAAATACGGCGGCCACGCCATGGTCGACGAAGCGCTCAAGGAGGGCTTCGCGCGAGACGTGTGCTTGCTTCGCTACGTCGGCATCCGCGTGGTGGTCGTGCACGGCGGCGGCCCCCAGATCAACCAGATGTTGGAGCGTGTGGGCATACATTCGACCTTCAGCGGCGGCCTGCGCGTCACCGACGACGCCACGATGGACGTCGTGGAGATGGTCCTGGGCGGCGGCGTCAACCAGGAGATCGTCGGCATGATCTGCCAGCACGGCGGGCGCGCCGTAGGTCTCTCGGGCAAAGACGACCGCTTCATGCGCGGCACGCGGCTCGAAAAGGTGTCCGCGAAAGGTGAACAGGGCGAGCCGGTGCTGATCGACCTCGGCCGCGTCGGCGAGGTCTCCCACGTCGAGGCCGGCATCGTCGAAAACCTGATCAGCTCCGGGTTCATCCCCGTGATCGCGCCCATCGCGGTCGACAAAGACGGGCACTCTCTGAACGTGAACGCCGACACGGCTGCCGGCAGCATCGCCAGCGCGCTGAACGCCGCCAAGCTCGTGCTGATGACCGACGTCGACGGCGTGAAGACGGCCAAGGGCGAGCGCCTGAGCTCGCTCGGCTCCGCGGAAGCGGAAGAGATGATCGACAGCGGCGTGATCAGTGGTGGCATGATCCCCAAAGTGCGCTGCGCGCTGGACGCCGTGAACGGCGGCGTCGAAAAGGTGCACATTATCGACGGCCGCCGGCGCCACGCTTTGCTGCTCGAGATTTTCACGGACAGCGGCGTTGGCACCGAAATTCGGCGCGGCAAAGTGTGAACCAAAAGCTCGACGAGGAAGCGATCGTTCGCCCCGACGGCATCCCGGAAGATGCCATCCTGCGCGTGCTGCGCGTGCCCGCCGAGCTTGCCGGAATGCGCCTGGATCGCTTCGTGCAGTCGCAGCTGCGCAGCACGAGCCGTACCCGCGCGCGTGCCATCGTCAAACGCGGGGCGTACTCGGTACAGGGGCGCGCGCGCCGTCCGAGCGAGCGCGTGCGCGCCGACGAGCGGATCGCGCTCTGGCGACTACCGTTCGAGGATACCGAGGGGCAAGCGCCCCTGCCCGTGCTGTATGAAGACGCGCATCTGCTGGTGATCGACAAGCCGCCGCTGGTCACCGTGCACCCGACCGCGCGCTATCACCAGAATACCGTGATCAAGCGCCTGCAAGCCGAGCGCCCCGGTGAGTTCCTGGCGCTCATTCACCGTTTAGATCGCGAAACCAGCGGTATTTTACTGTTGGCGCGCTCACTCGACGCCGAGCGCGCCTTCAAGCGCAAACTGGAAGAACGCTCGCTCTCGCAACAGAGCGACGAGCAACGCGGCGTTGAAAAGATCTACCTTGCCGTAACGCGCGGCGTGCCACCGAACGGCCTCGTCGATGTGCCGATGGAAACGGACATCGATAACCCGCTACGCGTGAAAATGCGCATCGCGAGCGCAGGCTCGGGCCTGGACGCGCGCACCAGCCTGACCGTGCGTGAGGCGCGCGGCGGCTACGCTTTGGTCGAGTGCGCCTTGCACACGGGGCGTCAACACCAGATCCGCCTGCACTTGTCGCATCTGGGCTGCCCTGTCGTCGGGGACAAGCTATACGGCCCTGACGAGCGGCTGCTCGCGCGTGCCGCGGACGACGAGCTGAGCGAGGCGGATCTGGCGCTGCTCGAGCTGCCGCACCACGCCCTGCACGCGCACGTTTACCGCATGCAACACGCGGTGACGGGCGAGCCGCTGGAGGTGATCGCGCCCATGCCCCAAGATTTGGCCGAGTTCTGGGCCAATATCCCGGGCTGAGCTGGCAACCATTACGGAGCCGAGCCGCCCGCGCCGGCCGGCCCGCTGACATCCGCCATACCGCTGCTGCCGCCTTCAGCGGGAGCGCCACCCACGCCGCCCATCCCTCCTTCGCTCGTGTCCGCCGTGGCGCACTCCGATTTCGCGGTGACGACGCACGGGTGCCGGTCGAAGTCGTCGCAGCTCATGAACGAGTCAAACTTCGTAGCGCAGCCCTTGACGCTACCCTCGTCGTACTTGAAGCAGTCAGCCCCGCCGACAGGTCGGATGTAATCCGGACAGGTGTGCTTGGCGGCGGCGCAGCCGAGCGTGGAGCGCGCGCTACTTTCGGCGTTGCTGAGCTCGGTACACGCCGTGGCCTCGTCGATGAGCTTTCCGTTCGTGTCCGGTTGCACCGCCCCAGGCTGGGAGGGAACGTAATCTTCAGTGTCTTTGGCGCTGGTGCAGCTCGCGGCGGCGACCAACGCAAGCAAGGCGAGACACGCGGCGCGTGCCGCACGGAGCGACCGGTTCTTCAATGCGAGGGCGCTCAACGGGGCCATAATCGTGT
>DATCFJ010000473.1:0-6226 GCA_036509605.1 Polyangiaceae bacterium
CATCAAATCGGCAACCTGGGCTCGCGTACCGCGCAGCTCCACGAGGGCCGCATAATTTTCGACCTTTACCAATTGAGCGGACTCCGACCGGTCGAATCTCGCCAGGGCGCGAACGAATTCGATCAACGCGGGGCGTAACACGACGTACAGAGGGCTCAATACCGCGGGACATTTTTCCGCGCGCATTCAAGCATGAAGCAAAAATCTAGGCTCTCGCTGCTCGGTTTCATCTTCGCGCTCGGTTGTTCGTCGCACTCAAGCGATGCGAGCTTCACTGCTGGAGGCGCTCCAAGTCTCGGCGCAGCTGGAGCGCCGAGCGTGACGGGCGGCGCCGCCGGGAGCGGCGCCCAGGCCGGTGGAACCGGTGGGACCGGAGGCGGCAACGGTGGCTCGTCGACCGGAGGTGCGGCTAGCGCGACCACTGACGCGGTCGTGGACACGAAGAAGATGGCCGCCGAGATGGGTTTCGGAACCAACATCGGCAACACGTTGGACAATACGACGGCGTGGGAAACGGGCTGGAGCGAGCCGCTCATCACGCAGAGCTACATCAACGGCATGGCGAGCCGAGGCATCAAGACGGTGCGTGTGCCAGTCGCCTGGGACACTTACGCGACAAACGGGGTGCTTGATCCGACCAAAATGGCTCGCGTGCAGCAAGTCGTGAGCTGGATCGAAACAGCCGGCATGTACTCGATCGTGAACATTCATTGGGACGGAGGCTGGATAGACAACGACACCGACAACAACCCCAATAAAGGCAAACTCACCTCCGACGTCCAGACGAAGTTTGCGTCCTATTGGACTCAGATCGCCACCGCTTTCAGCACGGTCGGGCACAAGCTCATTTTCGAGGGACTGAACGAAGAAAGCAAATTCTACCTCAATGGCGACGCGAGCAAGCCGGACTACGCCGCTCTAAACACGCTCAACCAGCTGTTCGTCACCACGGTGCGGGCGCAAGCCGGCTACAGCAAGACGCGCGCGCTCCTCATCGCGGGCTACACGACGGACATCGCGCTCACTACGGTCGCCGCGTTCGCGATCCCGAGCGATCCGGCGGGTGCGGGAAAGCTCTTCCTCTCCATTCACTACTACACGCCGTACACGTTCTCTGGCCTCGATACGGTCGAGAGCTGGGGCTCGCCACAAACGACTTGGGGCACGCCCGCCGACCAATCGGAGCTCGATGGTCTGTTCACACAGCTGGGGAACTTCAGCACTGAGCGAAACATTCCTGTGATCATCGGTGAGTTCGGCGTCACACTCGGCAAGAGCTACCCGCGCGATCCAGCCTCGCGCTCCCTCTGGATGGAGGCGGTCGCCAAGGCCGCCTTTGCGCACAATATGGTGCCGGTGCTCTGGGACACCGGCTCGGAGATCAGCCGAGTCGACGCCTCGTTCTCGGCGACTTTCCAGAAGGTCGCGACGGACCTGAAGCTCGGCGGGAACTAGAAGCCCGTCAACGACGGTGCCAACCGCGAAGAGCAGCGGGGGCACGCGCTGGCGCCGGCACTCGCTCGCGCCATCTGGTGAGGCTCCGGCGCGCGGCTGGGGCGTGTAAGACCCAAAAACCAATCCTAGCCCAAGCGTGCTCCGCGAATTTTCTGCGGTTTCTCAGCAGAAGCACAACGCACCGCGGCGCTCCCACGGCGCGAAAAACGCGCTAGTCTCCCCGCACAATGCAAGGTTACCGCAGTCGCACTACGACCCAAGGACGAAACATGGCGGGCGCGCGCTCTTTGTGGCGAGCGACGGGCATGAAGGATGCGGACTTCGACAAACCGATCATCGCCATCGCCAATAGCTTCACGCAGTTCGTGCCGGGGCATGTGCATCTGCATGACGTCGGGCAGCGGGTGAAGAAGGTCATCGACGCGGCGGGTGGCTGGGGTGTCGAGTTCAATACGATTGCGGTCGACGACGGCATCGCCATGGGTCACGGCGGCATGCTGTATTCGCTGCCGAGCCGTGATTTGATCGCGGACAGCGTGGAGTACATGGTGAATGCGCATTGCGCGGACGCGCTGGTGTGCATTTCGAACTGCGACAAAATCACGCCGGGCATGCTGCTCGCGGCGGTGCGCCTCAACGTGCCGACCATTTTCGTCTCGGGCGGTCCGATGGAAGCCGGCAAGATCGTCGGCAGCCACGATCGCGACGGCAAGCCCTTGATCCGCAAGCTGGATCTGATCGACTCGATGATCGCCTCCAGCGACTCCAAAGTCAGCGACGAGGAGCTGAAGGAAATGGAACGCTCTGCGTGCCCGACCTGTGGCTCGTGCTCGGGCATGTTCACGGCCAACAGCATGAATTGTCTGAACGAGGCGCTTGGGCTGGCGCTTCCGGGCAACGGCACCCTGCTCGCCACGCACGCCATGCGCTGGGAGCTGTTTGCGGCTGCCGGTGAGCGCATCGTGGAGCTGGCCAATCGCTTCTACCTCAAGGGTGATACATCGGTGCTGCCGCGCAGCATCGCGAATTTCGAAGCCTTCGAGAACGCGATGACGCTGGACATCGCCATGGGCGGCTCGACCAACACGGTGCTGCACATTTTGGCCATTGCCGAAGAGGCAGGCGTCAATTTCAAGATGAGTGACATCGACCGCTTGTCTCGCAGGACGCCCAGCATCTGCAAAGTAGCGCCGTCTTCCAGCTACCACGTCGAAGACGTCCACCACGCTGGCGGCATCTTCACGATTTTGGGCGAGCTCGACAAAGCCGGGTTGATTCACCGCGGCGCGCACACCGTGCACGAAGCGACCATGGGCGACGCTATCGACCAAAACGACGTGCGTCGGACGTCCGCCACACAGGCGTCGAAGAAGCGTGCCTTGGCCGCTCCGGGCGGCGTGCCGACCCAGACTGCGTTTTCGCAAGACAAGTACTTCCCGAGCATCGACTCGGACGAAGCCAAAGGCTGCATTCGCGACGTGCCGCACGCTTACACCAGCGAAGGCGGCTTGGCCGTGCTGTACGGCAATATCGCTGTCGACGGCTGCATCGTGAAGACCGCGGGCGTGGACGAATCGGTGTGGAAGTTCGAAGGCCCCGCGCGCCTGTTCCACTCGCAAGACGCAGCCTGCGACGCCATCATGGCCGATCAGATCAAGGCCGGCGACATCGTCGTAATCGTCTACGAGGGCCCGAAGGGCGGCCCCGGTATGCAAGAGATGCTGTACCCAACCTCATTCTTGAAGGGCAAGGGGCTCGGCAAAGCCTGTGCTTTGATCACCGACGGTCGCTTCAGCGGAGGCACCTCGGGGTTGAGCATCGGCCACGTGTCACCCGAAGCCGCTGAAGGCGGCGCGCTCGGCTTGGTGGAAGAGGGCGACCGGATTCAGATCGACATTCCGAACCGTCGCATCGACGTCTTGGTCGACGACCGAACCATGGCCAAGCGTCGTGAAGCCGAGGAGGCCCGCGGTCGCGACGCCTTCCGCCCGAACCGAGACCGCTATGTATCGACCGCGCTGCAAGCGTATGCGCTCATGACCACGAGCGCGGCGCGCGGTGCCGTGCGCGACCTGTCGCAGCTCACCGCTGGCTCGCACAAGCGATGACCACGCGCGTCCTTTTGATTCGCCACGGCGCCACGGTGCTGAGCGCGGAGGACCGCTTCGCCGGTTCGACCGACGTGCTCTTGTCGGACGAGGGGCGAGCCCAGGCGACCGCTTTGGGGGAGCGCCTGGCAGACGCCGAGCTGGCAGCCGTCTACGCCAGTCCGATGAAGCGCACGCTAGAAACCGCAAGCTTGATCGCCGCCCCCCACAAGCTCACGCTGACCATCGACGCTGGCTTGCGGGAGATCGACCATGGCCGCTGGGAACAGCTCACACGGCGTGAAGTCGAGGCGCGGTTTCCCGAGGAGTACTCGAACTGGGAAGCTGATCCGTTCACGTTCGCGCCTGAAGCTGGTGAATCCGGCCTCAGCGTGATGGCCCGCGCGCTGCCGGTCTTGCGGCGAATCGTGGTCGCCCATACCGGGAAAACCGTGGCCGTCGTCTCGCACAAAGCCACGATTCGCTTGGTGTTGTGCAGCCTGCTCGGCATCGACGCTCGTGGCTACCGCGATCGCCTCGACCAGTCTCCCGCGTGCCTGAACGCGCTCGACTTCAAGGATCCTGTTCGAGTCCGCCTGGTCGTCTACAACGACACATCGCACTACGCTTCTCGGCCGGCCAAGTCCCACTCTCGGCTATCGAAGTGGTGGGAGTAGCGAGCGCGCGGGTAGTGTGCGCTCGCGTTCGAGTCCGTGTAGCTACACGATAAAGTTGCGCAATTTCAGTAACTTGCATGAGCTGCACCCACTACGTACGCGGCAAAGTCGATTCATTGCGTCGGCAATAGCTGAGGGCCGTTGTCGCGAGCGTGCGGCTGATGCAATGCTGCCCCGATTAACCGCCGTGGCCCGCACCCAACACACGCCCTACCCGGGCTCAGAAGATCCAGTAAGCGAGCAGCGCTTCGTCGGTGAAGCCGTCGCGATCAAGCTGCGCTATCGCCAGGCGTTGATCACACTGCGCGCGGGCAAACTTTATCTCGGTCGTAGCCCTGAATGTGAGCTTGCGATCAGCGATCCAGCAGTGTCGCGGCGGCACGCTCGGCTGTGGGTTAGCCCAGCGCAGATCGTGATCGAAGATCTGGGAAGTCAGAACGGCGTGCACGTGAACGGCACGCGCATTCAAGGACCGTGTGAGCTTCGCGCCGGCGACACGTTCCGCATTTGCAGTCACGAGCTACAGCTCGTCGACACGTTCGAAGAAGCCGAGTCGGAGCCAAACCGCTACCGTATCTCCGCCGACACGCTGGACGGCGTCGACAAGACGACGTTACTCGAAGAGCTCCATCCGTCGTCGCGACCGCCGACACAGGCCGTACGCCCGAACATGCGTTTGGATTCGCTCTCCGTACCAGCTCGACCGAGCACGACCCCACCGGGCAGCGACTCGCTGGCCAAGGCTATCGTCTTGCTCGACGAAGCGCTGAACGCGGGCGACGTCGCCGAATCCGAGCGTCGCTTGGGACCTATTCTGATGCGTGTTCACGAGCTGCTGCTCGAAGAGCACCCGAGCGGCCTCGAGCTAGCGGAGCACGTGGTGATTTCCGCGGCTCGTCTAGCGAGCGAAACGCGCAGCGCGGCGTTCATGAACTACGCGGTGACGCTGTACCAGCTGCTCGCCCGCCCGTTACCGGAGCCGGCCGTCAACGTGATTCACGTGCTCGTCCAAGCTGGCTTGTACCCGAATATGCTGGCGCTCGAAGGCTACGTCGCCAAAATCAGCACTTACGCCGATCGCTTCGACGAGACCGAGCTGTTCTTGCTCGACAGCTTGCGGCGCGTTGTCAGCCGCCGCTGATGGTGTTTCGCAAGCTTGGTTTGCTTGCCAAGCTCAATGCTTCAAGCACGGGTTTAGCGGGTCGCCGTCATCCCGACACGGCGGCTGCGAAACATTGACACCGTGCTTGGGGGTTTGGCCTGATTTTTGGGGTGTTCCTTGCGCGGTGTGATTCGGCACGGCAGCGGCTTGGTCGCGCAGCTCCTGTTCGAGCGCGCTGACGCGGCGAGCTAGCTCGTCATTGCGGCGCGCAGAGCGGGCATTGCCTTGCTCAGCAGCGGCGCGTGCTTGGCGTTCGTCCGCGAGCGCCTGCTCCGCGGCAAGCGCCGAGCGTTCGGCCTGGGGCCTTATCGAACCAAAGTAGAGAGCGGCACCGCCCAGCCACGACACGGCGCACAGCGCCGCCGACAAGACCGCGAACGAACGTTGGCGAAGCACCTGCGCGGTGGACGCGAGCTCCGCGGAGCGCCGCGCGCCGCGCTCTTCGACGAGCTGAAGTTGCAGCGCCTCGTGGCCACGCGTCGCGCGCTCCGCGCGCTCAAGCTCCAACGCTCGAGCCGCTTCGAGCCGGCTCAGCTCGGCTTGCCGCTGCACCTCGAGCGACTCCGACGCGGCGCGTTCGATGCGCTGTCGCTCGCGCCGCGCGACCTCGCGCTCTGATTCGAGCCGTGCTCGCTGCTCGGCTTCGGCACGCGCACGCGCCGCCTCCGTTTGCTGCACAAGACGCCTGTTTTCGTGCTCACGCAGCGAAGCAAGCGACGTCAATCCAGAGCTCTCTCGAACGTCGGCCATGTCCAAGCTCCGACATGACCGGCCACGCTGAGCTTGGGTGCCTAACGCTAGAAAATAAGAAACCGAGTCACGCTCTCGCTGAGCGTGACTCGGGC
>DATCFJ010000474.1:0-2393 GCA_036509605.1 Polyangiaceae bacterium
GGATTTCCCGGATGCCGTAAAACTCAGCGACGAGCTGGAGTGGAACGGCACGGCGGAGCGTGTGGAGCGCGTCGAAAAAATGGCCTTCGGCGCGGTCGTGTTCGACGAAGCGCGCGGCGCCGCGCCGCCCTCTCCACAAGCCAGCGCGCTCTTGGCAAGCGCAGCGCGCCGCGGCTCGGCGCTCTCTTTCGCCAAGAACGACTC
Source organism: Polyangiaceae bacterium (assembly GCA_036509605.1). GTDB lineage: Bacteria > Myxococcota_A > Polyangia > Polyangiales > Polyangiaceae > PMG-095. The sequence continues at coordinate 205 of DATCFJ010000474.1, forward strand.
GGTGTTGTCGATCACGCTGCGCCTGCGCTTGCTGCGCGAGTACTTCCCCGAGCTGCACTTCCAAGAGCTGGACGAAAACTCCGTCGATGCGACGCTGAACGTGATCACGACCGGCCTGACGAGCTTCGCCGAGCTGGCAGCGGTGGACGTCCCGAGTGCACTCTTGGCGGGCCTCGACGAAAAACAGCGTCGCGTGCTCGAGACCGAGACACCCGAGCGCGTTCGCCTGCCCGGCGGACGCTCGGTCGACGTGCATTACGAGGCGGACCGCCCGCCGTGGATCGAATCGCGCTTGCAAGACTTCTTCGGCATGCCCGAAGGCCCCAAGCTATGCCGCGGCAAGCTGCCCCTCACCCTCCACCTACTCGCGCCAAACATGCGCGCGGTACAAGTCACGACGGATCTATCGGGATTTTGGCTGCGTCACTATCCGAGCATTCGTCGCGAGCTGATGCGCAGGTACCCGAGGCACTCGTGGCCTGAGGATGGGCGTACAGCGGTGCCGCCAGAGCCTAAACCGGTTGGGGGCCGGAGGAAGTGATGACGGTTGGGGCGCATTGCGTCTATCGCGTTCGGTTGAAACGGCCGTCCGCCTGGTTCACCCCTTCGGGTGTTCCGAAGCGGCTCCGCCAGCTCCACCCCTTCGGATGTTCCGCAGCGGCTTCGTGGGTTAATTCCTTATTGTTTGATCGTGATCTGACGCGCTTCGCGATCCTTGACGAAGGGGTCGTGCCAAAGTCAGTAAGCTCGACGTACTTCCGGGCATTCGGCTGAACTGCTTGGCGCGCGCTCGGGCGCGAAGCGTGCGGCGCTTCGCGCGCACCGGAGCAGGAGAGGCAGCGTCGCCGCGCTCGCTCAATGGTGGGAGACGGTGGACAGGGCAGCTGCTGCGCGCTCCACGATCTCAGGCGGGCTCAGCTCGGCTGAAATCGTATTTGCGTCCATCGGCGGCTCTAGATCGCGGAATTGGCCGTCTAGGATGTGATCGAAGTCGCGGACGAACTCGTGGTGGCCGCGGCGGGCTTCTAAGCGACGCGCGGCGCCGTCACGAGAGAGCTCTAAGTACACGATGTGGTGATTCGGCACGTGCGCCAGCAGCAGGTCCCTGTAGGCTTGCTTGACGGCAGAGCAGGCCAAGACTGCGCCGCCTTGCGCCTCCCACTCGACGGAGTGCTTGGCCAAGAGCTCGAGCCAGGGCCAGCGGTCAGCGTCGTCGAGCGGGACATTTTTCGCCATTTTTGCGCGATTTGCGGCCGAGTGAAAGTCGTCAGCGTCGTAGAACGAAATGCCGAGACGATCGGCAAGCAATTTACCGATCGTCGACTTTCCTGAGCCCGTCACACCCATCACGATCACGATCATTGCGACTTCACGCTTTCGGGTCCATCACAGTTTTTGCTTGAGCCGAGCCAGGAATTGCAGGGCTTCGAGACCAGTCACGCGATCGAGATCCAAAGCGCGCAGAGTTTCTATCAGCTCCGCATGACCGCGCGTCTCCTGAGAGCGACCGCCGAAGAGCGACAGCTGGTCGTCGTTGCTACGCGGTTTGGCGCGTGTTTTTGGGGCATCTGGGGCGCTCCCTCCACTCTCCAGCGTGACCAAGAGCGCCTTGGCTCGAGCGAGCACCGTCTCCGGAAGACCGGCCAGCTTCGCCACCGCGACGCCATAGCTGCGGCTCGCCGCGCCCGGCACTAGCCGGTGCAAAAACACGACGTCTCCGTCTAGCTCGCGCGCGCTCACGCTGTAATTGGCGGCGTTGCGGCTGCCCTCGCCGAGCGCGGTCAGCTCGTGATAATGCGTCGCGAACAGCGTCCGCGCGCCGACGGCGTCGTGCAGATGCTCCACCGTCGCCCACGCCAGAGACAGGCCGTCATACGTCGCCGTGCCGCGCCCCATCTCGTCCAGCAGCACCAGCGACCGCACCGTCGCCGTATTCAAAATTGCGGCCGTCTCCGTCATCTCCACCATGAACGTCGATCGGCCCCGCGCCACATTATCGCTGGCGCCAATCCGCGTATACACGCGGTCGACCAGACCCAGCCGCATCCGCTCTGCGGGTACAAAACAGCCGCATTGCGCCATGATGACCAGCAACGCGGCCTGCCGCAAATAGGTACTTTTACCGCCCATGTTCGGCCCGGTAATCAACAGCAACGACGGCCCCGCCGCATAAGCGGGTGGTCCATCCA
>DATCFJ010000475.1:0-10550 GCA_036509605.1 Polyangiaceae bacterium
CGGTAGCGGGCTGAGTGCGCCCGCCTCGTGAGTGGCAGGCGCCGGCAAGTGAATCGTGAACGAGCTACCCGCACCGAGACCGGCGCTCGCCGCACTCACGGCGCCGCCATGCATCTCGACCAGACTACGCACGATCGCCAGGCCCAAGCCCAGGCCGCCCTGCGCGCGGTCGCTAGCCTGACGCTCTTGCATGAAGATATCGAACACGTGCGGGAGCGTGTGCTCATCGATCCCGATACCGTTGTCAGTGACGCTCAACGTCAGATCCCCAGCAACCGACGCGGCCGAGATCACGATCTCGCCGCCAGGCTCGGTGTACTTGGCCGCATTGCCGACCAAGTTGGAGATGACCTGAGCGAAGCGCGTGGCGTCAACCAGCACCAGAACGCCGTGTTCCGGGACGTCCACAACGAGCCTGTGACGCCGCTCCTCGAGCAGCGGGCTGGCCAGCTCGACCGCCCGCGAAACGACCGAGCTCAGCTCGACGCGTTTGCGTTTGAGCGCGATCTTGCCTTGAGTGATGCGAGAGACATCGAGTAAATCGTCAACCAAGGTCGTCAGGTGCTGCACCTGTCGCTCGATAATCGTGTGCTCGTGCTTCCCGGGGTCGTTGCCGCGCAAGCGCAGCAACTGTAGGGCAGTCACGATTGGCGCCAGGGGATTGCGCAGCTCATGCCCGAGCATGGCCAAAAATTCGTCCTTGGCCCGCGACCCCGCCTCGGCCTCACGCCGCACTTGGCGCTCGCGCAGCAAGAGCTGCTCGCGATCGGCGATCAACCGATCGAGCTCCCGTGTGCCGCGCACGCGTTCGCTGACGTCCAGGGCAACGCAGGTGATACCCTCGACCGCGCCGTCGATCGAGAGAAACGGTTCATACACGAAGTCGAAAAAGAGGTCATCGAGGCCCTGGCTCGGGTGTCGGCGCAAGCCAATCGGGAATTCGTGGCCCACATAACGCTTGCCACTCCGGTAGACCTCCTCCAGGATCTTCAAGACCGCTTGACCGTCGAGCTCGGGCATCGCCTCGACGAAGGTCTTACCGACGAGACCCGTGCGCTGCATGATCGCTTCGAATCTCGCGTTGGCGAGCTCGAACACGAGGGTTGGCCCGCGCAAGACAGCGATGCCCGCCGGCGCTTGCTCGAACAGCGAGTACAGCCGACGCCGCTCGAGGTCGGCCGTGCGTCGCAGACGCCCGAGCTCGAGATGTATCGACACGCGCGCCATCAGCTCTTTTGCGGAGAAGGGCTTGACTAGATAGTCATCGGCGCCGGCAGCGAGCCCTGCCACCCGCGGGCCCTCGCCGACACGGGCGGACAACATCACGACTGGCACGAGTGTCGTGCGCGGGTCGCTACGCAGGGCGCGAATCAGCCCAAAACCATCGAGGTTTGGCATCATCACGTCCGTAAGCACGAGGTCGGGTACGACGCGCTTCGTCAAGGCCAAGGCCTGCGCTCCGTCGGCGACCACGTTCACGTGCCAATGCCGGCCAAGTAGGCGCGCCAGGTACTCGCGCATGTCGGCGTTGTCGTCGGCCACGATGATCCGAGCTTGCGCGGGCGCGAGGGCCAGCGGCTCCGGCAGCTCGCTGGGGGCGCTCGAGGGCGGAGGACGGCTTTGCTTCGCGGTCGATCCCGGCAACCAGCGCAGAGCTTCGCTCACGAAGGCTTTGGCGTGCTGCACGGTCGCATGGGCCTCGCCCGAAGCGCGGATGCGACCGACTGGCAGGTGCGCGTCACCGATTGGCAGCGATACCGTAAAGGTCGTCCCGCCGCCCTCAGCGCTCTCGACGAAGATCTCCCCGGCGTGCAGCCGCGCCAAGTCCCGAACCAGCGCGAGGCCAATGCCGCTACCTTCGTAGCTGCGCGAACGAGTGCCTTCGACGCGATGAAAACGATCGAACAAACGCGGCAGCTCCGACGTTGGAATGCCCACTCCGCTATCCTGCACAGAGAGCAGCATTCGCCCCCCGTGGCTGCGAAGCGTCACCGCGACTTTGCCCTGGAAAGTAAACTTGAACGCGTTCGAAAGCAGGTTCAGGACAATTTTTTCCCACATGCTTCGATCGACGTACACCTCGTGCTCAATCGGCTCGCAATAAACGTCGAAACGGAGGCCCGCGCGCTCGAACGCCGATCTGAAAGTGGCGGCAATGTCCGTCGTAAGTGTGGCAATATCCGTGAGCTCGAACAGCACCTCGGCGCGCCCCGCCTCGATGCGAGAGAAGTCTAGAAGCGTGTTGACGAGCTTCAGTAGGCGGAGCTCATTTCGGTGCAGCATTTCCAGATCTGCGCCGCGTAGAGCGCGATCAGGAGATGCCAGGGCGTCCTCAGTTGGCCCGAGCATCAGCGTGAGGGGAGTGCGAAACTCGTGACTCACGTTCGAAAAGAAGTCGGTCTTGGCGCGGTCAACGTCGGCGAGCATCACCGCCCGCAGCTCCGCCGCCTCGAGCGCGCGCGCGCTGGCGATCGCTGCCGCGACCTGCCCCGCGACGAGATCGAGAAAGCTCCGATATTGCTCATGCGCCGGAAGACGCGGACTGAGCCCAACAACGAGCACCCCCAACGGCCGAGCTTCGCCGGCTAGCGAGATTGGGATCAGCAACGCTCGGGTCGGGGGCGAGTCGTGTCGACTGCGCATGGTCCCCAGCCCACGCTGAAAGCTCTCGCCATCGACGATCAGCGGAGCGTGGCTGCTGAGCACGGTGTCCAGCGGCCAGTCTCCGCTAGCTCCGCCGTCAACCCCGAGAACCGAGTCAGCAACGCCCGACACCCCCGTCGCCGCGGCCAGGCGCGCGGACGGCGCGCGAGCGTCCACGAGGTAAATCAAGGCGAAGGGTAGATCCGGCTCGTTGTCCGCCAGCGCACAGGCAACCGACCGGCACGCTTCGTCGACCGTCTTGGCGTCCGCGCTTTGGTCGGCAATCGCGCTCAGCGTCCGTAGCCGGCGTTCACCGAGCACCTGTGCGGTGGTCTCCATGGCCGCGCAGGACACGCCGCCAATGCCGCCCAACTCGAGGCGGATGGGGCTGTACGAGAACGTGAAATAGCATTCCTCGACAAGCCCATCGCGCTCGACAAGGAGCAGCTGGTTCTCGGACCAACTCGCTTTGCCCTCGGCGACCACGCCCTTCAACATCGGACCGAGGACACTCCAAACCTCAGGCCAACATTCGGCGCCAGGCTGTCCCATCGAGCGCGGGTGCTTGCTGCCAAGCAGCGGTTGGTATGCGTCGTTGTAAATCTCGATCTGTTCTGGCCCCCACCAGATCAAAATTGGCAGACGAGAGTTGAGGCAGGTGTTGACCGCGGCGCGAAGAGACTGCGGCCACGCGGCGAGCGGGCCGAGAGGGGTTTTCGACCAGTCCAGATCACGAACCAGCGCGCCCATATCTCCGCCGCCGGCAAGCCACTCGCGCGGCCGCTCTGCGGGTTCGGGTTTCACGGTTTGCATTGGTGTGCGGGATTCGCCACCCGCTTTTGTAGCGTCGACGACAGACCGTAGCGTTCTTTGCACGGGACAGCACGCAGCGTTTTCGAGCCGTTTGGTCTCACAGAGCGTGCAAACAGCGAGCGCTCGGGAAATGCGCCGGCTTGTGCGAGGCAAATCGCGTCACAGTGCGTGAAACGCGGGGGGCTTGATTTGTCGTAACGCTATGAGTCTTTGGCGCAACATCGCCGAGTTCGCGACTGCGGCCGACACTGAACGGTGGTACGTCACGGGGTCTGCAAGTCAGCGTCGTCCAGGAGCGGCAGCTTCCAGAAACGCCAGCTCATGAAGAAAAGAACCCCAAGCGGCGAACCAAAGCGCGCTCCCGCTGCGGCTCGGAAGGCCAAGAGCGCGAAGCCTACACGCGCCGCTGCGGAGCCACGCTCTTCGTCCTTCCCAATCGTAGGGTTGGGCGCTTCTGCCGGGGGCCTGGAAGCGCTCGAGCAGTTCTTCGGACAGGTGCCGAAGTCCTGTGGCATCGGCTTCGTGGTGATTCAGCACCTGGACCCGACGCAGAAGAGCATCATGGCTGACCTGCTGCAGCGCCACACGGGCATGAGCGTGCTGCAGGTCAAGGACGGCATGAAGGTCGAGCCGGACCACGTTTATGTCATCCCGCCCAATAAGGATCTGTCGATTCTACACGGCGAATTGCACTTGCTCGAGCCCGCAGGGCCGCGCGGCTTGCGCTTGCCGATCGACTTTTTCCTTCGCTCGCTGGCTGAAGACCAACGGGAGCAAAGCATCGGCGTCCTCCTCTCCGGCATGGGCTCGGACGGCACGCTCGGGCTTCGCGCGATCAAGGAAAAGGCCGGCGGTACCTTTGTCCAGTCGCCCGCGTCGGCCAAGTTCGACAGCATGCCGCGCATGGCCATCGACCGCGGCCTGGCCGACGTGGTTGCTGACGCGCACGAGCTGCCGGAAAAGATCCTCGCTTACCTCACGCACCTGCCGCGGCTCGCCGCAGCGGAAGCACCTATCTCCGGCAAGGACGAGAATGCGCTGGCCAGGGTCTTGGTTTTGCTGCGCGCACAAACCGGGCACGACTTTTCGCTCTACAAGAAAAGCACCGTTTACCGCCGGATCGAACGGCGAATGGGCCTCCACGAGCTTCGTGACATGGCCGATTACGTCCGCTACCTCCGTGAGAATCCCCAAGAATCACAGCTATTGTTCAAAGAGCTCCTGATCGGTGTCACCAGTTTTTTCAGGGATCCGGCGGCCTGGGAGCAACTGCGAGACGAAGCGATTCCGGAGCTCTTGGCGGCTTACCCCGAGGGCGGGACACTGCGCGCTTGGAGCGTCGGCTGCTCCACGGGAGAGGAAGCGTTCTCGCTGGCGATGGTCTTCAAAGAGGCCGTGGAAAAGCTCGGATCAGCAAGGCATTTCGCGCTTCAAATCTTCGCCACCGACCTCGACAAGGACGCGATCGACAAAGCGCGCGCAGGCCTGTACCCCGAGAACATCAGCGCCGACGTCTCGGAAGAACGGCTGAGTCGGTTTTTCGCGGAGGACGAGCACGGTGGTTTTTGCGTAAAGAAGGAGATCCGCGAGACGGTGATCTTCGCCCCGCAAAATCTCGTCATGCAGCCGCCGTTCACGAAGTTGGACATCGTCGTCTGCCGCAACCTGCTGATCTATCTGGACGCGGAGTTGCAGCGAAAGCTGATGCCGCTATTTCATTTCGGCCTCAATCCACGAGGGTTCCTGCTGCTGGGCAGCTCCGAAACAGTCGGAACGGCCACCGACCTGTTCGAGCCCCTGCCCGGAAAGTCGCGACTGTACCGGCGGCTCGACAGCGTGCGGCAAGCGGACCTGAGTCAATTCCCGTTCGCGTTCACGCGCACCCGACTGGACGCGGGAACGCTGCAGACGGCGACAGTGACGGCGCCTGCGGCCGCTAGTCTGCAGTCTCTGGCCGATCAGGTGCTCCTCCAGCGCTACTCGCCAGCCGCGGTGCTGGTCACGAAAGACGGCGATATCCTGTACGTGAGCGGGAAAACCGGAAAGTACCTGGAACCCGCCGCGGGCAAGGCTAACTGGAACTTGTTCGCGATGTCGCGCGAGGGGCTCGGCAACGCGCTCGGCGAGGCTTTCCACCAAGCCGTGCGGCAAAACACCGTAGTCACGCTCGAGAGCGTGAGGGTGAGCGCAGAGGCTAGCTCGCAGCTCGTCAACGTCACGGTGCACCCCGTGGCCAGCCCAACGGCGCTGCAGGGCATGTTCATGATCGTATTTGCGGACGTGCCGCAGTCGCCCGGCGCTTCGGAGCCTCCAGCGCCGGATCACGCTTCCCTGGGCAACGCTCGCTCTGCAGAGTTGACACAAGAGCTGCTGCAGGCTCACGCAGAGCTACGAGCCACTCAGGAGGAGATGCAAACCTCCCAGGAAGAGCTCAGGTCCACCAACGAAGAGCTGCAATCCATGAACGAAGAACTGCAATCCACCAACGAGGAGCTGACCACCTCCAAGGAAGAGATGCAGTCCATGAACGAGGAATTGCAGACCGTCAACCAGGAGATGCAGGCCAAGGTCGACGAGCTGTCGCGCACCGGCAACGACATGAAGAACCTGCTCGACAGCACGGACATCGCCACCCTGTTCCTCGACAGCGGGCTGCTCGTGCGACGCTTCACACCAGCCACGGCCAGGATCATCAAGCTCATCCCCGGAGACGTTGGTCGCCCGATCACAGACGTCGTCTCCGCCTTGGACTACCCCGCGCTCGGGACGGACACTCACGAAGTGCTACGGACACTGATCTCGATCGAGAAACAAGTGACGGCTCGCGACAACCGCTGGTTCACCGTGCGCGTTATGCCCTATCGCACGCAGGACAACCGAATCGACGGCGTGGTCATCACGCTGACCGATATTACCACTTCGAAAGTGCTCGAGGCCGCGCTGCGCAAGGCCCAAGCCGATCTAGAAGCGCGCTTCACAGAAGCCGAGGCGTCATCGAAGCTGAGCTCGAAGTCGAAAGCCGCCAACCTGCCAGAGCTCCCCACGAACACCAAAGCCCGGACGCGCGCGCTGACAAGAGGGCGGAGGCCAGAATGAGTAAAATCCCCGACAAAGCCGGCGCGCCCGACCGCGAGGCTCACCCGCCGAAGAATGAGGCGGCGGAAGCCGGCGGCTGGAAGTCCGCCGCACAGTCGCAACGGCTCCTCCACGAGCTGCGCGTCCACCAGATCGAGCTGGAGATGCAGAACGAGGAATTACGCGTGTCGCGAGCCGAAGTGGAAAGCGGGCTCAAGCGCTACACCGACCTGTATGATTTTGCGCCCGTGGGCTACCTGACGCTCTCTGCAGAAGGCACCATCAGCGAGCTCAACTTGCCGGCAGCAGGGCTCTTGGGTCGAGAGCGTTCGCGAGTGGTCGGCGCCCGCCTTCGAACATTCATTGCTCAAACAAGCCGAGCCGCGTTCGACGCTTGGCTGACCAGGGCTTTCGCCGGACAAGGCAAGCAACGCTGCGAGCTTAGCCTGCTCCGAGACCGCCTTCCGCCGGTGCACGTGGAAATCGAAGCCGCACTTTCGGATGACGGTCGTGTCGGTCGTGTCGTCCTGGTCGACATCAGCCCTCGAAAAGCACTCGAGGAAGAGCTCCGCCAAGCACAAAAGATGGAAGTCGTAGGTCAGCTCGCCGGCGGTGTCGCGCATGACTTCAACAACATCCTGGCGGCGATGATGTTGAATCTCGGCCTGCTTCGCGCCGAAAATCTCGCCCCGCTCGAAGGCCAGGGCGCCCTGGACAACTTGGACGAGCTGGCCAAGCGCGCCGCCAGCCTCACCAACCAACTGCTCTTGTTTGGCCGGCGGCAAGTCCCCAAACCGCAAGAGGTGGAGCTCAACGCCACCTTGCGGCATCTGCTCAAAATGCTCGAACGTCTTCTAGGCGAGGACATCACATGCACGTTCCACGCTGGCACAGCTGAGCTGTGGCTCGAGGCAGACGTCACAATGCTGGAGCAGGCGGTGATGAACTTGTGCCTGAATGCCCGAGACGCCATGCCGAACGGCGGCACGTTAACGGTAGAGACCAGCTTGAGAGAGATCGACGCCGCCAATGTTTCTCGGGACCCGAAGTCTCGTCCTGGGCGGTTCGCCAGCTTGCGAGTCACCGATACCGGCTGTGGGATGGCTCCGGGCGTCCTGGCCCACGTCTTCGAGCCGTTCTTTACGACCAAGGAGGTCGGCAAAGGGAGCGGGCTTGGGCTGTCGTCGGTGTACGGGACGGTGGCTCAACACAAGGGCTGGCTGAACGTCGAGAGCGTGCTCGCCTACGGCAGCACGTTCACCCTCTACCTTCCGCTGGCTGACCGACAAGGGTCGTATCCAGCGCCTTCCAGGCCAACAACCCCGCCCAAAGGCAAGGGCGAAACAATCCTGCTCGTCGAGGATGAGCCCGCGGTCCTGCAGCTCAGCACGCGAGTGCTGACTCGCTTCGGCTACAAGGTTTTGGCGGCCGCGGACGCGCGTCAGGCAATCGCGCTCTGCGAGCAGCACCGCGAAGAGATAGACTTGTTGCTCACCGACATGAGAATGCCGGGCGGCATGAACGGGCTCGCGCTTGCCGAAAAGCTTCGCGCCCGCAAGCCTTCGCTCAAAGTCATCATCATGAGTGGCTACAATTCGGAAATGGTGACGGGCAGCCCTGCCGGCAGCGTGGACTTTACCTATCTAGCGAAACCTTTCGAGATCGAGCGCTTGGCGGAAACCGTGCGCCACTGCCTGGGCTGAAGCTCCAGGTGGTCCCTGACGCGGCGAGGCTCTGAGATGAGCCAGGCGCTCCGCCGTCGTCATCCCAGCGGACGAGGTCCGGCGTGTCCGTGAGGTTCGCCTCGTGGCCCGCCGTTTCAGGCATCGGGCTCCGCCGACTCGAAGCGCCGTGCTCTATCGCAACAGCAGCGAGCCCCAGGTAGAATTGCCAAGCAAATTCCCGACTCATTTCGCCTTCCCCTTCGGGCGGCGGTGCATTAACGCTCGGCAGTGCATCCCCATCAGTCCCCCGCGCAAGCACGATGCGTGCCTCGCGCATTCACGCGGGATTGTGCGTGCAAATGGCGCAAGGGCCCAGAGTGCTGTGGCGTGCGCGCAGTCAACCGCGAGGCGTTCCGGCGTCAACTTCAGGGCAAGCCTAGGACGAACTGGTGCAGGCGAATCGAGTGATCACTGAGCGCCTCGTCGCGCGAGGCCGAACACTCCCGCGCTGACGCAAGAGCGCAACGCTCAGAGCGGCGGCGACGCATTCTTGTTGTGCGAACAGTACGCTAGCCCGATCGCGCTTCTGCTGACGGATGTCGTGATGCCGCGCATGAGCGGGCGACAGTTGGCCGAGCGGCTGCTCGAGGTTCGGCCGGACATGAAGGTGCTCTATATGTCCGGCGACACGGACGACGCCGTAATCCGCCACGGCATCTTTTACTCCAACGTCGCGTTCATTTCAGAAGCCGATCACACCTGAACCGCTCGCTCGGAAGGTTCGCGAGGCTCTCGACGCACCGCCCTCGAGCTCGAATTGAGCGACATGCAAATTCTGCGCGTCGGGTCAGGCGCGGCTGGTCGCTCGGCGCTGAGGCGGTTCACGGGGCTAGTGAATAGCTGGCGCCGCACTCGCCGCACATCGTACGCTTTGTTCGATCCACCGTCACGGTGGCCTTCCGGCAACGCAGGCAGGTCGAGCTGCCTTGCAGCGGAATGACCTGAGCCTTCGCGGCCTCGAATGCGGCGTCCTTCACGGTGGGATTTTCAGCGTGGTAGTCGCTGATCGCCGCCATGATGCGGTCCCGCTCTTCGCCCGTGGTGTGGATGTTCAGGCCCCACAGGTCTTCGCTCCGCGGGAACGGCTGATATGTCCAGGGCGAGCTCTTTTGGCCGTCCACGTCGACGTCGTAGACGACCTTCCCGGCCTCCGCTCGCATGCCGTGAACTGTCGCGGTGAAGAGGGCCATGAAAAAAAAATATAACACGCTGACGACCGTGACGCTTCGGTCTTTGCGCGCGCCAAAGCGCCACAGCGAGCCAGTGCAAGGCAAGCACGCGCGCAGCGTTTGCGCGAAGGCGAATCATCTGCGCCTCGCGGGCAAACGCGCTCGCGCCGCGCCGCGGAACAGCTGCGGCCCGCTTCGTGCACAAGCGCCCGCTCAGTCAGACGAGCACGGCCGGTGGCCGTGGGGAAGGTCCGCGATGTCCGAGAACGTAGCCGTTTGGATCGATCACAAAGAAGCCCGCATCTGCCGAGTCTTTCCGGAGAAGGCAGACGAAGAGGTGGTGGCAGCACCGCATCACGTCCATCACAAGCACCCGCGCGGTCCAGAAGGCGCGAAGGAGCATCCCGAAGACGACAAGCGCTTCTTTCACGAGGTCGCGCAGGCACTCGAAGGCAGCGCCGCAGTCCTGCTCGTGGGCCCTTCGACAGCAAAGCTCGAATTCCTCAAGTACGTGCAGGCACACAACCACGCGCTGGCGCCGAAAATCATCGGCATCGAGACGGCAGACCACCCGACCGACGGTCAGCTCTTGGCCCACGCCAAGGCCTATTTCAAGCGCGTCGCCCGCATGCAATGACCCCAATGCGAAAGGGAAGCCGCCGCGCGTGACCGCTTCGAACGAAATACGAGATCACTTCGTTACCGTCGAAGGCGTTCGGCTGCATTGGGCCGAAGTCGGGAAAGCTTCGGACGCGCCGCCGCTGGTGCTGCTGCACGGCCTGAACAACTCGTGCCTGTCGTGGTCGCGCGTAGCGCCGCTGCTTGCGACCGATAGGCGCGTGCTAATGCCCGACCTGCCTGGACACGGTCAATCCGAACGCCCCAACGTCGCGTACGACCTCGAGTGGTACGCGCTCCTCATTGCCGGCTGGCTCGAGGCGCTCGGTCTCGAGCAGGTGGACATCGTCGGTCATTCGTTCGGCGGCGGTATCGCGCAGATGCTCCTGCTCCGTTGTCCGGAACGGGTTCGGCGTCTCGTGCTGGTCGCAGCCGGCGGGCTAGGCAAGGGCGTTGGCCGCTGGCTCCGCCTCGCGTCGCTGCCGTACGTCGTCGAGTATCTCGGGCA
>DATCFJ010000476.1:0-10138 GCA_036509605.1 Polyangiaceae bacterium
TTACCCCGTACTTCTTCCTAACCTTTTGGAAAGCCTCCAGCGCCCGATCCAAATGATGCCGATCATGCGTCGCCATGTAGCTGGTGCGAAGCATTGCGCTCTTGGGCGGCACGCCGGGCGAGATGAACGGATTCGTGTAGATCCCGTGTTCCTCGAGCAGATCACGCCACATCATGATCGTGCGCAGATCTTGACGGATGTAGATCGGAATCACGGCCGTTTGCGTGTGGCCAAGCTCGAAGCCCATCTTGGTCAGCTCGTCACGCATATAGGTGAAATTCTCGCGCAGCTTGTCGATGCGCCAGGTTTCCTCGCGCATCACGTCGAAGGCGGCCATGGCCGCGGCGACCGACGGCGGCGCGGCGCTGGCCGCGAACATGAAGGAGGGCGCGAAGTGACGAATATAGTCGAGCACTTTGCGGTCGCCCACGAGCCAACCGCCGATGCTGGCTAGCGACTTCGAGAACGTGCCGCCCATCAAGTCGACCTGGTCGACGAGACCGAAGTGCGCGGCCGTACCCATGCCGCCCGGTCCGATGACGCCGAGCGCGTGCGCGTCGTCCACGAACAGACGCGCGCCGTGCTTCTTCACGACCGGCACGATCTCGTCGAGCTTGGCGATCTCGCCCTCGGCACTGAAGACGCCGTCGGTCAGCACGAATGCGCCGTCGCCCAGCTCCAGCTTCTCGAGGGCCTTATCTAGCGATTCAGCGTCGTTGTGGCGATAGCGAATCAGCCGCGCGCCCGCCGATTGCCCAAGCCGCGTGCCGTCGTACAAGGAGGCGTGCACGTTGCGGTCGATCACCGCGACCGATTGCTTGTTGGACAGCAAAGCGGCGCAAGTGGCGATGTTGACCTGGTAGCCCGTGGTGAAAACCAGTGCGGATTCCTTGTTGAACCACTTGGCTAGCTTCTCCTCGAACTCTTCGTGCAAGCGCATCGAGCCGTTGACCAGGCGCGAGCCGGTCATGCTGGTGCCGTACTTGTCGATGGCGGCCTTGGCCGCGTCGCGCACTCGGGGGTGCGTGGTCAAGCCGAGGTAGTTGTTCGAACCGAACATGACCACGCGCTTGCCATTGATCTGCGCTTCCGGGCCGTCCGCGAAATCCAGCGGGCGGAAGAAGGGGTAGATGCCCATCTTGCGCGCGTTGTCGGCGGCCATGAATTTGAAGCACTTCTCGAACACGTCCTTGCCGCCGATGTTGGCCAGGCTGCCGCGCTCTTTGAGTGACTCGCCCATGTCCGACGAACCTTCGCGATCCGCGAGATCGACGCGGGCCGTGCCGTTCGGGGCATGACCGTTGGTCGCGCCGTTCGCGGCGTGGCCGTTGGTCGCGTGGCCATTCGTCGAACCGTTCGCGGCGTGGCCGTTGCCGTTCGTGCTCTTGGCGCTCGAGACCTCTGGCGCCAACGTGCCGATGTTGTCGTCGAGCGCGGGGTCGATGTTCGGCAGCTCGTTGCCGTTCAGGAGCACGTTCCACGCGTCGCGAACCCGCGTCCGCGCGTCCATGAAGCCCTCGGTGGCCTTCATCACGCGGTCGTCAGTGACCCAGCGCAGGACGCTCGGTCGAAGAAGTGCCTGCTTGCTGCGGTCGACGATCTTTTGCTTGAGGCCCATCTTCGTTTCAAAGCTCCTGAGATGCTCGCTCGATAAGTCGCTGCCCTATGGCCCGACTGAGCGTAGCTCGACGAACGGGTTCAAGCCCGCATCGACGCCGGCGGAAGCTACGCGACGACCCGACTTACGTCAATGCGCCGGCGGCCAGGAAACGAGCTTATTCAAACCCGCTTCACCGCTAACGCTCGCTTCGTCAATGATGACGCGTTCCAGACACAAGCCGTCCGGCGGAGCGGTGATGCCTAGGTCCGTTCGCGCATGACTCGCGAGTGCCCGTACCAGCGCATCTTTCGGGCGCCGTTCGCGGCCGATGTCGATCAGCGTTCCGACGATGATCCGCACCATATTGTAGAGGAATTTGTCACCTTCGACTTCGACGAGCGTGATGCGATCATCGTTATGCGCCGGCCGTACGTCGATGCGAAATATCTGTCGCACCGTCTCGGTTCGAGTGTCAGCGGCGCCACGGAACGCGCCGAAGTCGTGTTTCCCGACTAGGGACTGCGCAACGGCATTGATCTCAGAGTGGTTGAACCTCTCCATGATGCGCCAGGCCCGGCCCTCCAAAAAAGGATCGCGCACCAAGCTGTGGAGGACCGTATAGCGATACACCTTGCGGGTGAGGTGGCGGCGCGCGTCGAAGCCTGGCGCGACGCGCGTGGCGCGCACAATCGCGATCTCGTCTGGCAGGTGCTGAGAGATCGCGAGTACCCAACCGCGGAGTGCAATATCCTTGTCGGTGTCGAACGCGGCAAGCTGTTCACGCGCGTGCACACCAGCGTCAGTGCGACTGAGTCCCCGCGTGGCGCTCGCTTTTGGATCGACTGCGGCGATTGCGCCGTCGAGCTCGCCAGCAACACTGCGTGCGTTGGTCTGCCGCGCCCAACCCGAGAAGCGTCGGCCGTCGTAAGCGACGGTCAAGAGTACGCCGTGTCGCTGCTCCACGCTGCGCGCCCGCTGCGCGTCTAGAGTTACTTTCGGAGTCGGGTCGCTCGAGATCGGCGCGTCGTCTGTGTCGTCCTCAGTTGCTTCCGGCGGCACTGGCTTTGCTCCCGGCGCCCGAGGCCCCGCCGCTGCCAGCGCGGTTCTCGGTCGGACCGTCGCCACCCATGCCGCCGTCGCTCGGGAAGGACGTCGGCGCCGTGATGCAACCAGCGTCGATGGCGCGCTTGAGGTCTTCGTGAACGGCCGGTGAGTCCGCAGTGTCGGCGTCCGCAATCGAGGCGTCCCCGAGCGGATGAGTTTCGTACAGCGGCAGCGGCGGACAGATCGACGTAGCGCCGTTCTCCTGACACGACACCGCCAAGCAGCCGCTGATAGCGAATGCCAATAACAGCGTGGATTTCAGCGAAAACGAGCGCTTCATGTTCAGGTCTTGGGCTTGAAGTACAGGGGTACAGAGGCGTCGACACAGCCGCCTTTCGGCGCCGGAAACGTCGCTTGTCGGAAGTTATTCAGAACGCAGTTCTCGACCAGCGGGTTGCCCAGGTCACTCTTGACGGCCGCGCTGCACACATTGCCCTGGGCGTTGATCGTAAGCGTTACTGTCATACGGCCGGAGAGCGTCGCGTTGGAACTGAGTGCCTTCTCGTAACAGGCGCGGCTCTGTCCAGCCTTACCGCTTAGCGCCCCCTGCAAGCCTGGGTTCGGTTCTCCGGTGCACTTACTGCACGCCGCTGCTGCACCCGCCGTGCTGCCAACCTTCTTGATCTTGGTGTCGTCCGGCTTTGCCGATGCGTCTGTTGAAGCAATCGGTGGAGGCGGCGGAGGGGGCGGTTCATCCAACCCAGGTTGCTCGACTGTGGCTGACGGTTTTGGCGTTTCGAGCTTGCCGGTTTCGTCGCCGCTGCCCTTCGTCTTCCAATAGATGAGGCCGCCCATCAGCAAGAGCATCACGATTGCAGCGAGAATGAACGGACCGCTACCGCCGGACTTGGGGACGGGCGGGGTGGTTTCAGACATCAGGGCACTCCACTTTGGTCATCGACTCGTCGAAAACCGCCGGCTTTCAGGCGGCGACTATAGCTACCCCACCGACCGAGCGCGAGGGTTCTTAAGAGTGGTCGGTCGGGGCAGCCGCCGCCGGCTCCGGGGCATTGTCGGCCGGCGGCTCGAGAAGCCCGAAAATCGTGATGGCTGTATCGCCCCAACGACGCGTGTCGCGAGCTTCGAGCGGCGAATTCTCGGCGAGGGTCGGCGGTGTGCGAGCGGCGTGCTCGAGAACAAGCCGCGCGGCCGGAGCGAATAGCGAAGCAGCCGCGAGCTTCTCCAGCAGGTGCAGAGCGGCCTGCGCATCCGCCCAGGGCGGATCTGCGAACAGCAATGTGAATGGCGCGTGACGCTCAAGGGCCCGTAGCGAGGCTTCGGCGCGCATCGGCAGCAAGCTCGCCCGCGCTTCGAGACCGAGCTTGCTCAGGTTGCTCTGGATCGCGCGCTGCGCCGCCTTGTTCGATTCGACGAGTACCAGCTTCTCGGCGCCACGCGACAGCGCTTCGATGCCCAGAGCTCCGCTGCCTGCATACAGATCGAGCACCCGCGCGCCGCTGATGTCCGCGAGGATCGCAAAGAGCGCTTCTCTCGCGCGAGCCGCGGTGGGGCGCGTGGCGTCTCCTGCCGGAGCAGTCAATTCGCGTCCGCGAAATTCACCAGCAACGATACGCACGATGTGACTGCTCGAGATTCAACGCGGCCCACGGCCTACGTCGTCTCGATCTTGCTCCACATTTGTCGGCGCATTTTCTGGCGCGCGCCGTCTTTGCGCGTGATGAGCTTAGCGGCCCCGAAGGCGGCCATCAGCTCGCCCTCTTGGCCGAGGCCGGGCAGCACCGTTTTGCCTACGAGATACGTGTTCGGAATCGGCCCGCGCACGGGCTCACCCGCAATCTCGAGATAGCCCGTGGGCTCGACCGCCCACAGCGATTCCATGGCTTCAGCGCCTGGGCTCACGCCGTGCAAGTGCACGCGGTCGATCTCGCGGCGAGTGCCGGCACGGTAGTCGTACAGCGGCAAGCCGTCGTGGGGTGAATCGACAATCAACAAATGCTGATCCAGAAACGGCAGCGCTTCGCGCAATGCGCTGAGCACGGCCTCGCGCGCTTCGAGCAAGGTGAGCGAGCCGCGCGTGGGCAAGAGAGCCTCGGCGACGAGCAGCGTTTCCTGTTTCGCGCGCGCTCGAGTCTCGGAGAAGGCCGAGGCTTCGAAGCGCTGCAAATGCACGACGGGATGACGCGGGTCGCGCCGTTTGCTCTCGCGCGGCAAAAGGAATGATTCCTTGGAAAGCGGCCCAGGCAGGCCGCGCGTGTTCACCACCAAGCTCACGACGAAGCGGCCAGCCTCGGGGTTCAGGCGCGGCCAGTCCTCACGGGCAGACTTGGTGACGCCGTCGCCGCCGGACAAATTTGCCAGCACTTCACCGGCTTGATCGCAGAGCACCGCGCCGGCGCCGGTGGCAGCTTCCTCGCCGTCCTGCATGACGCCGATCGCCGCGCCGCGTCGGGTAATGAGTGATTCCGCGCGACGGTTGAGCTCGAGCACTCCGCCGTGTGCAAGGATACGCTCGCACAGAAATTCCGATAGCTCGTCCTCACTGCGCGCGAGCGACTGCACGCCGCGGGTCCAAGCGCCATGCAGCCGCGCCAACGCGAACGGTGGGAACTCGTGGCCAGTAAACGCCAAGTTGGAGGCGAAGCTGGCGGGCACGGTGGTGATGTCGCGGTAGGCATGCCCACTCGGAAATTTGCCGAGCAGATCCGAGCCTCGCTCTGCTTGGGTCAAGGGCAACGTGGCGGCGATGCGGCCGGTCTCGAAGCGCTCCCAAAAATTGCCCGGTGGCCACAGCGCGTCACGCTCGAAGGCGGCGTCTGCGGCAGCGTTGACCTGCGCGATCGAGCCGTACAACTCGTCCACGAGCTGGCGCACTTCCGGAAACTCGCGGTCGATCTCGCGCCCGAACAATTCCATGTCCGGCGGGACCTCTACGCGCCGACCCTCGCTCAGCATCACGAACATCGGATCGAGCGGTGTGGTGCGCCGGCGAAATTGCGGGCTTTGCGCTAGCTCGTGCAGAATTCGACGCCAGGTCGGCGATGAGCCGCTGAGCAATGTGAAGGCGCGCCGACAGAGCACGTGCTCTTCGAATCGATAGGTTTGGCCATGTTGGCCTTGACCGAGCAAGAGCACTCGAAAATCCCGCCGCGCGAGCAGGGCGGCAGCGGCCAACGCACCGAGCGAACGACCGAGAACGACGACGTCGTAGTGCCTCGAGGTCACGCTCAGCCCTCGCTGCAAAATGGTCCGACGCGCCCGTCCGCGATGTCCCGCAGCACGGCTACGAAGAGCTCGTGCTCCGCGCCGTGAATGCGCGCGGCGAGCGTCGCCAAGTCATCCCCCGTTTCGACGAGAACCGCGCGTTGCGCGATGATCTTCCCAGAGTCGACACCCTGGTCGACGAAGTGCACCGTGCAGCCGGTGATTTTCACGCCGTAGCCGAGCGCCTGCTGGGCGGCGTCGACACCGGGGAACGCGGGCAAGAGCGCGGGGTGAATATTGATGATTCGCCCGGGAAACGCGCGCAAGAACTCGGGCGTCAGCACGCGCATGAAGCCGGCCAGCGCGATCCAATCTACTTCGGCCTCGCGCAGCGCGGACACGAGCGCGCGGTCGAAGCTTTCGCGGCTTGGAAAATCCTTATGCGGAATTGTCAGGGCGGTAACCCCTGCCGCGCGCGCTCGGTCCAGGGCTTGCACCCCGGCGCGATTCGAGATCACGACCTTGACCCGCGCGTTCAGCGTGCCGGCCGTGACGGCGTCGAGGATGGCCTGCAGGTTCGACCCGGTGCCCGAGACCAACACGCCTAGACTGAGCGGGGGACCTTCGGTCATCTCGCGCGTTCCATAGCACAGCTCATCGGCCGCGCTCCGGGCTAAAGGCGCTGAGCGCCGCTGCCGCAACGGGCGCGCGCTGCCCGAGTACCGCGGCGCGCACGATCTCCGCGCTGATCGGCGCGAGCAGAATGCCGTTCCTATAGTGGCCCGTAGACAAGAACAAGCGCTCGATTTTGGTGCGACCGAGCAGCGGCAATTCGTCCTGGGTGTAGGGGCGGAAGCTCGACCAAGTGGCGCGCAGCCCGGCGCGTTCCAACGCGGGTAAGATCGCGGTCGCGTGATTCAGTAAATCGCGCACGGCGCCTGCTGTCACTTCGCGCTCGTAGCCGACGAACTCCACGGTCGAACCGACAAGCACGCGGCCGTCGTCGCGCGGCACTAGATACGCGCCGGGCCCGAACACCACGTGCGACAGCGCGGGCGCCGGCAATTCGAGCTCCACGATTTGCCCCCGCGCGGGAATCACTTGGCCCGCCGGCAAGCCGAGCCCGTCGATCAGTGACGTCCAGCTGCCGGCCGCGACTACGATGTTGTGCGCGTGGAGCACGCTGCCATCGTCCAGCGCGACGCCCACGGCGCGGTTCTCCTTGACGACCACGCGGCGCACGAACGCGCCGCTCTGAAAGCGCACTCCGCGTGCGAGCGCCGCGATGTGCAGCGCGCGTAGCAACGCCTTCGGATCGACCCGCGAATCGGCGGAGAAGCGCACTCCACCGGCAAGCTTAGGCGACAGCGCGGGCTCGCGTTTTGCGAGGCTTCTTGCGCTGAGCGATTCGACCGTTAACCGGCGGCGCTTTTGCCAAGCTGCGACGGCTCCGAGCTTCGCTGCCGCGGCGCGTGCGAACGCGACTCGCAGCACGCCGCACTCGCGATACCCGACGTCGATTTGCGTCTCCTTGGTTAGGGTCGCCGCAAATTTTCGGTAGCGTGCGCGGCTCGCCAAGCACAGCTCGGCCATCGCCCCCGGCGCGTGCGCTTCGGCTTGGGCGCCCAGAATTCCCGCTGCAGCGCTCGATGCCTCGGCGCCCGGCACACTGCGCTCGAGCACCACGACCTTGGCGCCGTGAGCAGCTAGCTCCCAAGCGGCGCTCGTGCCCATGATCCCGCCGCCAATGATCAGGACGTCGGGAACTTTCGTGGTGGTTCGAGGCATGGCTGCGCAGCGCGCGGTCTTGCTCAGCTCACCTTCTGCGTCAACTTTCCGAGGCCGATCACACTGAAAGTCGCAAAGCCGAGAAACAGCCCGCACAGCCCGAGCGCCCAGCGTGTGGTGTGCGGCGCTTCACCGTCGACCAAGAGCCAGGCGTCTTCGGGCACGGTGCCTTGCCAGGCTTCGCTGACCGCCGCGCGCACCATGCCGTGCCGAATGCCGGCTCGGCTGACCGGAATCAAGCGCCCGACGAACGAAGTCGGAGGCACGAAGTGCGCGCCATCCGGGTCCGAAGGATCATCGGGAACGCTGACCTGAATCCAGAGCTTTTCGTTGCCCTCGACTTGAGCCAACCGGTAGGTGTCTTGCTCGAGCGGGCGTGCGTAGTGAACGGCGCCGTCAGCGTGCAGCGTGGCGTTGCCGTGCACCCAAGTGTTGACATGCGCCGCCGTCGCGTGAAACTGACTCAGCTCGCCGAGATCTACCGGCGGACCGCTATGCAGCGCGAAGTACGCCTCGCCGCGCAGCTCGAACGCCATGAGTAGCGAGCCCACTGCGGACAGCGAAAGCGCCGCGAGTGTCGCGCGCCGCCACGGCCTGCGCGGAGCGGGCAGCGCCTCGAGATCGTGATCCGAGGCGGCTTGCGTGCCGAGTACGTCTGGGCTGGAGGGGTACCGGGGCATCGACTGCGCCTTCATTGTCCGACATTCGCGCGGCCGCTTTGTTCCACACCGGCGTGCGGTGCGTACGTAATAGAGGAGCTGCGGGCGAACGGCGCGACTTAACGAAGTCCAGACCCTAGCAGAAAACCCCGGCAATCCGTCCCGGCCCAGCGGCCATGTAGGTTTCGGTCGGCGGGTGTTGCGCGGCTGACATCGCGCGGGGACATTTCGAGGCGGACCGTGTAGCTTTTTACGGAGTAGGATTAGGGGTCCCAATGGCTGCCTCCAGCAAAATCATCTGCCCGTCGTGCGGTTTCTCCAACACGCCTCCGGTACCCAACAATCGTTGCGTCTCGTGCGGCGCAAAGATGGAGGACCTGAAGCGCTCGCTCACGCGTCAGGAAGAGCTTGAGCGCCGCTACCAACAAGAGGGCTTCAGCCCGCTGTGGTTCGGTGTGTCGATCGCGATCATGGCGGTCATGACCGCAGCTCTGGTGATGGGCTTGCCCATGGTCGTCCCCGCCTTCGACTTCGAGGGTTCCGCCGGCATGCGCATCGCCATTCCGGTGTGGTTCTTGGGCGGCATGTTGATCGGCCTGATCTCGCCCGGTAAGACCTTCATCGAACCGATGGTCGCCGTATTTCTGGTCGCGATTCCGACCGCGTTCCTCTTGTACGTGAACCAGACCGTGAAAACGATGCCCGCGTTCATGTACGTGCTGTACGCGTTCCTCGGGGTGCTGTTCACGTTGATCGGCGCCTACATCGGCGAGCGCATTCAGATGGGCCCGCCGCCGAAGGCCGCGGACTGAGGCGCTTCGCTCTCTTCTGTGTGCTGCTGAGCCACTGCTCGCCCGGCCCCTCAGCGAGTCAAAAAGCCGAAGCCGGTCGCATCAGCCACGCCGTCGATGCGCTGCGTGACGCTCCGAACTCAGCCAAGCAACAACTGTTCGCCGCCCTGCGAGACGCTGCCTGCGAAACGCCGGATCTGTGCGCGCTGAAGCAGCAATGCGTGACCGGTTTCGCCCAGCACCTGCGCGCTCTCGGCGAAACTGCTCGCGCCAAGGCCCTACTGATGAGCCCTGGCAACGAAAAGGAAGCCGCCAAGGCCCTGACCGCCGCCGAAACTGGCCTCACCCAAGCCGCCCCCGAAATCACCAAGTGCACCGATCTGCAGGGCGCCGCACAGCGTAAGTACAAACCGTAACCGGGGCGAGGAGCGCCTCAGAGATGCCGATATCCGAATTCTATCGAGCGATCCGAGAGCGTGTGGGCAAGACGTTGCTGCTCATGCCCGGAGTCGCCGCGGTGATCCGGGACAACGAAGGTCGCATGCGGCGATGTTGCCCGCATAGTATTGCTCTATGTCGACTTCCGGCCTCCTGAGTTCTTGCCCTTTCAGCAGTCGAGTCCGAATAGGACGAGCGGGGCGGGCGTTTCACCCCTCATGAGGGGACTTGAGGCACGAGTCGCCCGCCACCGACCGCGCGGGCTGCTCATCGCGCTGGGGTGCGCGCTCGCGCTGATTGCGACTGGCGGGTGGCTGGTGTTCCGCTCTGATCAGTCCGCAGTCCGGGCCGTGCGAACCGCGCACACGCGCTTGCCAAGCGTTCGTCCGGCACAGCCCGCCGAGCGCACCCCCGTCCTCGAGCCGCAGCGGGTCCCCGCCGCAGCCCCGCCGGTGCAGTCCGCGGTCAGCTCGCTCATCAGAAAACCGCAGCCTTCGCCGTGGCAGCGCGCCGGTCAGTGTACGGCTGGCGTGGAACCGCGCTCAGTCCTGGATCGCGCGCGCTACTTTGCGACTTTCGCGCGAGTTGAAGCGCCC
>DATCFJ010000477.1:0-4833 GCA_036509605.1 Polyangiaceae bacterium
TGGGTGAGGCCTGCCAAGGCGCCAACGACTGCCCGGGCACCTACCAATGTTACTCCTCGACCGACAAACCGCCGGGGGTCTGCGTACCGACCTGCGGCTCGAGCGGTACCTGCCCCACCGACTACAAGTGCTCGGACTCGCTCAAGGTGTGCACACCCGTCAATCCGACAGTCGTCAAAGGTCAGGCGTCCACCAGCTGCGCGCTCAGCAGCCGGCAGCAGAGTGGCAACGGCGCGTTCGCCGCGCTGCTGGTTTTGGGCTTCGCCTGGCTCGGCCGTCGTCGGCGTAACGCGGCGTGAAGCGCGCCTTTGCAGCAACGCTCGGGCTGGCTTCGCTGCTGCTGTGCTGCCGTGCGTCGGCGAGCGATGCCGATCCTTGGTTCGGGCAGGACAAGGCGCTGCACTTTGGGTTTTCGGTCGTCCTGTCCGCAGGGGGCTACGCCGCCTCGAGCACTTTCCTCGATACGCGCACCGAGCGCGCGCTCGCCGGCAGCGCGTTCTCGCTGACCCTCGGCGCGGGCAAGGAGCTCTGGGATCTATCCGGCCACGGCGATCCGTCCTGGCGGGACTTCACCTGGGACGTGGTGGGAACCGCGGTCGGCACCGCCATCGCCGTGGGCGTGGACGCTCTCATCAGCTCGAAGCACGACTCGCAAACCCGGCCCAGCGCGAGCGCGCAGGGCTTGGTGTTTCATTTCTAGGCCGCAGAACTACACTCGCCGTATGGGTCTCCTCGACGGCAAAGTCACGGTAGTCACGGGCGCAGGCAACGGCATCGGCCGCGCCACAGCACTGCTCTTCGCGCGGGAGGGCGCACAAGTGCTGGTCAATGACTTGGGCGGCAACCGCGACGGCAGCGGCACCGCGCCCTCGGCTGCGGATGCAGTGGTCGCCGAGATCCGCCAAGCCGGCGGCACCGCCGAAGTCAGCTACGACAGCGTCGCCACCAAGCAGGGCGCGGAAGCCATCATCGGCAAGGCGATTTCGGCCTTCGGCCGCATCGACGTGCTGCTCAACAACGCCGGCATTTTGCGCGACAAGACCTTGCTCAAGCTGAGCCTAGAAGACTGGCAAGCGGTGCTCGACGTGCACCTCACCGGAAGCTTCTTGTGCACGCAAGCCGCCGCGCAAGAAATGAAAGAGCAAGGCAGCGGCTCGATCATCAACACCACCAGCGTCTCTGGCATGCTCGGCAACTTCGGGCAGTCGAATTACGCCGCGGCCAAGGCCGGCATCTACGGCTTGACGCGCACCGCGTCGATTGAGCTCCAGCGCTTCGGCGTGCGCGTCAACGCCGTCGCGCCGATCGCCAAAACACGCCTGACCGAAGATCTGCCGATGTTCGAGAAGATCGAAGAGTCGCTATCACCCGAGCACGTCGCGCCAGCTCACTTGTTTTTGGCGAGCCCCCTGTCACATGACGTAACAGGCGCAGTGCTGGCCGTTGCCGGCGGTCGCATGAGCGTGTTCAAGGTCGTAGAAAGCCCCGGCAAGTACAAAGAGAGCGACGGCGGCGTGTGGAGCGCGCTCGAGATCGCCGACCACTTCGAGTCGATCAGCAAAGTGTGACGTATCTGCAGCGCAGGCTGACGCCCAAGCGCGCAGGCCGGCCTCGGAAGCCACGGCAATTTGCCGCCAAGATTGCTGGGCGGCCCCCCCGATGTTAGCTTTTTCTGGCCGATCGCTGCGATCCGGCCGATTGTCCGCAATGCGCCGCGAAGCGAACATCCCGCTCTTTTTGTGGATCACCACCGCGGTGGTGGTGCACCTGCTGTGGAGCGGCGGCGCCGATCAAGGCGCGAAGATCTTGGAGCAGCGGCTCGACATTCAGCGCTTCGCGCGGGCCGTGCAGAACCACATGCGCGGGGTCGGCGCGCCGATCGAGATCGCGCTGCAAGACGACGAGAAGGATCCGGAAAAGGACACCGAGCAGGAGCAGCCGGACAAGACCGACGACGTTCAGCCTCCGGAAAAGCAAGCCGCGGAGAAGGACGACCCCGCGGCCAAAAAGAAGCCCCCCGAAAAGGAAGTGGTAAAGCCGGAGGAGCCGAAGCCGCTGCCGCCGGAGAAGAAGCCCGAGCAGCCGAAGCCGGAAGAAAAGAAAGCCGAGGCTAAGCCCGCACCGGAGGTGAAGCCTCCCGAGCTCGCCGTCCCGAAGAAGATCGCCGTCAAGCAGGTCACCGACGACAACCAGCCGGACAACCCGAACGCTGCGTTCATCGCCGATCAGGCAAACCACGTGCTGCAAGAAACGCAGGCTCGCATCACCAGCGCCGATCAGAACGACGCCAAGCCGACACCCGGCGGTGACCACTCGAGCGCCGACAAAAACCCGGGAGATTCCGATCATTCCAAGGTGATGCAGGCCGAGGACAAACCTGGCGCTAAGGACAATGCGCCCTCGGAAACACCCGCGTCGGAGGCCGACAAGCTGGCCGCCATGCGCGCGCCGTCCGCCTCGGAAGCGGCGCATCAACGCAGCACGTCGCCGGCGCAAACGGAAACCGGCGCGCGCACAGGCTCCGATACGTCGCGCACGACCGCGCCCGCAGAGGAGGGACAGAAGGCACAAGCCGCGTCCAAGCAAGCCGACGAGATCCCCGAAGCGGTGGCCTCGGAGAACGGCGGCTTCACGGTACCCGGACCACGCATGGCGTTCGTCGAGCAAGCCGAAGCCAAGGCGCGCAAAGCGCACCCGCTACCCAAGCGGCGCAGCGCCGGCCAAGCGCTGCTCGGCTATGGCTCCGAGGGTACCACGACCAACGGCGTCAATTTGAACCTCGCTCCGCGAACCGCGGTGGCAGCGATCGGACTCGACCAACTCCGGCGTGAACGGCTGGTCGACGGTGAGCGGCGCAAGAGCGCGCACCTCGGCTCCTGGCACCCGATGGACCCGAGCCGCTGGCGGAGCGCGATCGAAAACTACGTGCCCAGCGTGCGCCCCGGCAATCAGACGGCGCTAAACACGGCGCGTTCTGCGTTCGCCGGCTACTTGAACGCGATTCACAACCGAATTCACCCCATTTTCGCCGACTCGTTCTTGGGCTCGCTGGACAGCTTGCCCGCGTCCCACCCGATGAACAACGACTCGCTGAGCACCGAGATCGAGATCATCTTGGATCAAGAGTCGGGCAACGTCGTGCGCATGGGCGTGACCAAGTTCAGCGGCATCACCGCCTTCGACATCGCCGCGCTGGATTCTGTGAAGCGCGCCGCACCGTTCGGCACGCCTCCGCGCGAGATCGTCTCGCCGGACGGCAATGTGTATTTACACTGGGAGTTTCATCGCAACTCGGAAGCCTGCTCTACGTTCAATGCGCGCCCGTTCATCCTCAAGGCGCAACCTGGAACGGCACCGACTGAAGTCACCCCGCCCGCGGCGCCCAGTGATCCTTCCGAAGCGCCGCCGCCAGAGCGCCACGGCCAAAACGCGCCCGCTCTGCCGAGCCAGCGCGCTCGGTTCGCTCAGAATTGACCGAGGGACGGCTTGCCGAGCTCTGAATCAGAACAATCCTCAGGGATTTCCCTGCCCATGCTCACTCGGGCAGCGCTCTTGGCGACGGTCGTGGGGCGTGGCATCGCGCCAGCCATTCCGGGTTTGGCCGTAGGCATCGCCAGCGTGATCGTGCTGAGCGGGCGAATCGCCGCATTCTTGAGCCAATTGGTTGCTGCCGGCGGTGTCGCGGCAGCGGTCCGGCTCGGTGCCGCTGCCCTGCGTTCAGCGCGGCTCGACCTCGGCTATCGGTTGATTGCTTTGCCGGGCGCGGCAATCGTCATCGCGCTGGTGATGGCAGCTTGGGCGCGCCCGCTGGAGCCGGACATGTGCCGCACGATGGCGCTGGCGGCGATCGCGACCGCGCTTGCAGGTGCTGTCGCGAATCTGCGCGTGACCGAAACGCGCGCGGCCGGCCTCGTCTTGGGCAGCGCCGGCTTTTCAGGGCTTCTTCATCTGCTGGCGCGTGAGCTGGTGAGCCGCGCCGCCGAGCACTTGGACAACACCAGCCTGCATTGGGCGGTCGGCGTCGCGACGCTCGCGACGCTCTTGGATCTGATCGCGCTCGGCCTGACTCTGACGTACCTCGGGCGAGGCGAGCGTCGCAAGGTCCTACTGACCGTGGCCTACGTGCTCGTTCCGGCGTTCGCACTCGGCGCATTTGCCGCTCACGGCACCGCGCCCGGCGCGGGCATTGCGCGCGTGCTCGCCGAACGCACTTTGGCGCAGCTCTCGCGCGCGCCCGCAGCAGCGCTACCGAGCGCGTTGCGCTTCGCGATCACCACCGCGCTGCTCACGGCTGCAGGCTTGTGCGTGTGCAAGCCCGGCGAGCACAGCAAGACGAGCGTCGTGTTGTCATTGTCCTTGCTCTCGCTCGGGGCGCCGGACATGCCGCTGCCCGCGCTTTGGTTAGTTGTCGCGACGCTGCTCGCACCCAGCCAGCGGACGCCTGTGCCGGCGCTGGCCCGCGCCGACAAACCGGCAACGCGCCCGTAACCTTGCGCGGCGGATTCCGTAACTTGGGTCGTGGGCCATTGCGATGGCGCGCGGCGCAACCTACAGCAGCGAGCAAAGTGGTCAGGCCCTCCACATGATGAACCGTGCAGTAAGCGCCTTAAGTAACCATTCATAACCTGGTGGAATGACGGACGATTTGCAGCAGTCACACCGAGCATATGTTCAGGCCTGCCTGTATTTGATAAGGTGGCGCCACCTCGCGCAACGAATTTGGGGGTTGGAATGGAAAGCTCAGCGCAGCGACTACTAGTGGTCGAAGACGACGTGACGGTGGCTCGTGCTCTTTCTCGCACTTTGGCTCGTCGCGGCTTGTCGGTTGCCATC
>DATCFJ010000478.1:0-4082 GCA_036509605.1 Polyangiaceae bacterium
CGCGATCGTATGTGCGCAGTAACGCCAGCGCGACCGCGGCGATCACCGGCCCAATAATCAAACCGAGCAAGCCGAACACCTCCACCCCGCCGAACAACGAGATGAAAGTGAGCAGCGTGGGAACGTGACCGTGTCCGCCGACCAGCGCTGGGCGAATCACGTAGTCCGACAGGCCGACCACGACGAACCCGCCCCACAGCAACTCGAAAACGCCAGCACCGGGGTGACCGGTCGCGAACAGCCCGATGCCCACCGGCACCCAGACCAAGAGCGTACCTACCGCAGGCACGAGCGAGCAGATGGCGGTGAGGGTGGCGAGCAGCACGGGCTCGGGCGCGCCGGCGATGCGGTAGCCGACGCCCGCGAGCAGTCCTTGCGCCAAGCCTGTAAGCATGGTGCCGATGAACACCTCTTTGCCGACCTTTTGAAACTCCCACATGACTACCCGCGTGTGCATCGGGTGTAGGGGCAGCATGCGCTCGGAGCGATCTTGGATCTCCGTCCAATGGCGCAAAACGAAGAAGGCGGTCATGATCGTGAAAAACAGGGTCAAGCCGCCGCCGAGCGTGGCGCCAGCGATAGCGCCTATCCAGTGCGTGAGCCGCGAAGCGGCGTCAGTGAGCAGCGTGTTCAGGCGCCCGGTTAGATCTACCGGGCCAAAGGGGAGCTTGCTGGTGAGCTGCTGCAGGTGCCCAATAACCGTGTGCGGTGTGCTGGTGAGCGAGAAGCCCACAGCCAGCTGCTGTGCGACCACGGCCCCGCGAATCACGACGAAGTACAGAAGGCCGAACAACCCGCCCAGGATCGCCAGGCCCGACCCGGAGGCGAGCAGCACCGCGGCCAACACCGGCCGTTTCGAACGTGCCGACAACCGTTCGTAAGTGCCGAGCAACGAGAACGCCAGCAAGGTTCCCAAAAATAAGCCCGACGAAACCGGCGCTGCCAGCGCCACCAAGGCGGCCAGGGCCGCCAGCGCAAAAAAACCAAGCGCTCGCCGCTGCGACGGAGACGAGCGCGAGCTGCGGGGCGGATCGGGAATGAGACTCATGCGGCGCCTGCGCAACCTGCGGCATCTGGTGGCTCAGCGCAACCAGGCTCTTATGTCTCAGTGCTGCGACTGGCATACGTAGCATTCGCTGCCGGGAGCAGTGCAGCCGTCGCGCATGACGCAGCTGCCCAGCTTGCCCGGCGAGAACTCGCAGTTGTCGCCGAACCTGGTGCACGGCGGGAGGCTCGCGTGAGGCCTTTCGTGGGCGCCAGAGGGGCAGCCTGTCAGCGCTAGAGCGAGCAGTAGAGTAAGGGCGGGACGCATGACCCAGTCTAGGTTATCACTTCGTGCGTGCCGCGCGGGCGCCTTCGCGGAGTTTGGCCTTGGCGAGCTGCGCGGCAATCTGTGCGAGGTGCTGGCGCGGGTGACTATTTCGGACCGGCTATTGTGGGCCGCGAAGGAGACGCTGAACATGAGCAAAGAGCTGAAGAAGTTGGGCGAAACGGGTCCGCAGGTGTTCCCTCTGGGGCTGGGCTGCATGGGCTTTTCCGGCATGTATGGGCCGACCGACGACGCCGAGAGCATTGCCACCATTCACGCCGCTATCGATGCGGGCATTACGCTGCTCGATACGGGCGACTTCTACGGCATGGGCCACAACGAGATGCTCGTGGGGCGCGCCATCGCGGGCCTTCGAGATCGCGTGCAGGTGTCGGTGAAGTTCGGCGCCATGCGCGGCCCAGAGGGCGCCTTCATCGGCGTCGACACGCGACCTGCCGCGGTCAAGAATTTCGCCTCATACAGCTTGAAGCGCTTGGGCGTCGAAG
This sequence comes from Polyangiaceae bacterium, assembly GCA_036509605.1. GTDB lineage: Bacteria > Myxococcota_A > Polyangia > Polyangiales > Polyangiaceae > PMG-095. The sequence continues at coordinate 1,816 of DATCFJ010000478.1, forward strand.
TCATCGACGTGTATCGCCCCGCGCGGCTCGACCCAGCCGTGCCGATCGAAGACACCGTGGGCGCGATCGCGGATCTCGTGAAGGCCGGCTATGTGCGACACATTGGCTTGTCCGAAGTCGGCGTGGCGACCATTGCGCGCGCCGCCAAGGTGCACCCCATCGTCGATCTTCAGATCGAATACTCGCTTGTCAGCCGCAGTCCGGAAGCGCAAATCTTCCCGCTCTTGGACAAGCTCGGCATCAGCGCGACCTTGTACGGCATCTTCTCGCGCGGTTTGCTCACCGGCAGCAAGGCTACCGGCAAGAGCGACTTTCGCGCGCACCTGCCGCGCTTCGCGGGCGACAGCAAAGCGCAAAACGATCGCGTGGTCGCTGTCGTGCAAGCCTTCGCCAAGGAGCGCAACATGACTCCGGGACAGCTTGCTGTGTCTTGGGCGCTCGCCGCGCAACCGAAGCTCGTGCCCCTGGTCGGGGCGAAGAATCGCACGCAGCTCGCTGACTCGCTGGCTGCGCTGACCAAGCCGCTGTCAGCAGCGGAGCTAAAAGATCTCGACGCGCTCGTGCCCGAGGGTGCGATTGCTGGGACGCGTTACAGCGCCGAGCAGATGGCCCATTTAGATAGCGAACAGTGAGCTCCGCGCGCTCGACGGCACGTATCGGGACACCGATGCGCCGTAACCCGCCGAGGCGCGCACTCCGACGCGCCCGTCAGAGGCTCAGCTGAACAGCTCGGATACGGAGCGGCCGTCGTGGATGTGCGTGATGGCCGTGGCGATCTGCGGCGCGAGCGACAACACCTCGATCTTCGGCGAGCGCTTGTCGCGCGGGATCGGGATGGTGTTGGTCACCAGCAGGCGGGTCAAGCGCGAGGCAGCCAGGCGCTCGATGGCCTTGCCGGACAGCACGGGGTGAATGATGGCCGCCGAAACCGAGCGCGCGCCGCGTTCGAGCAGGAACTCGGTGGCGCTGAAAATCGTGCCGCCGGTCGCGATTTCGTCGTCGACGAGCAGGCAGTCTTTGCCGACGATATCGCCGATCACGTGCGCGGCGCGCGCGTTCTCGTCGTCACCGCTGCGACGCTTGTCGATGAATGCCAGCGGCAAGTGCAGCCGTTGCGCGAAGCGGCCCGCGTCTTTCGCTTCGCCGACGTCGGCCGCGACCACGACGGTGTTCGAGATGTCGCCTTCTTTGAGCCGATCGCAAATCGCGGGGACGGCCGTGAGCTGGTCGGCCTGGTTCGAGAAGAAGCCTTGGATCTGCGGTGAGTGCAGATCCATCGTGAGCACGCGGGTGGCGCCCGCCGTAGCCAGTAAGTCTGCCATCAGACGCGCGGTGATCGAAATACGCGGCTCGTCCTTCTTGTCGCTGCGCGCGTACGGGAAATACGGAATCACCGCGGTGACGCGCTGCGCCGAGGCGTGACGAAGCGCGTCGAGCATGATCAAGAGCTCCATGATGTGCTCGGACAGCGGCGGGCACGCCGTCTGAACCACGAACACGTCTTGCTCGCGCACGTTTTCGTCGATCTTGATCTTCAGATTTTCGTTCGAGAACCGAACCGTGTGCGCTTTTCCGAGCGGAATCGCCAAATGGTGGCAGATTTCCGCGGCCAGCTCGGGGTGAGATGCGCCAGCAAACACTTTGAGATTGCTCGGGGTTCCGCTCATGGGTCGGTTTTTACCTTACGGCCTAGGCCCCGGGGAACAAATCTCGTTGCCGCTCGTTGGACCGGGCGTTTCCAGCGTTGTGCGCTATGTTTCGAGAGGAAGGAAAGCGCTCATGAGCCGATGGTCAATCCTGCCACTCGCAGTGGCGCTCGCCTGCATCACGATTCCGGGAACCGCTGTCGCGCGCGGTGGGCATGGTGGCGGTGGTGGTCATGTCGGCGGCGGTGGGCACTTCGCTGGCAGCGGACATGTTAGCGGTGGCGCGAGCTTCGGCGGCGGCGGTCGCGTCGGTGGCGGTCGCGTGGGCGTTGGAGTCGGCGTACGCGCGGGCGGCTACCGCGGCGGCGGCGGCTACTACCGCGGTGGCGGCTACTACCGCGGTGGCGGCGTCTACTATCGCAGCGGCGTCGGTTACCGCGGCGGCTACGTCAATCGTGTGCACGTGGCGCCGGGTTACGGCTATGGCCGGCCCTACTGGGGTCACGGTTATTGGGGTTGGCGCGGCGGTGCCTGGTTGTGGATCGGCGGCCCGTACTGGACGACCCCCGCGTATCCCGGCTGGGTGTGGATCGCCCCGCAATGGGTGTGGGACGGCAATCA
>DATCFJ010000479.1:0-17202 GCA_036509605.1 Polyangiaceae bacterium
ACTTGCGGCTTCGGGGACAAGGCGGTGTCAGTCATGGTCGTGTTCCTTCTGGACCGAGCAATTGGTACGAGTAGTCACCGCGATAGCCGTGGCCGTCGGTGACTCGAAAGTGGACGCCTCTGGAGCCGCGCAAGAAGCTGCCCTGGGGCGCCATCACGAACACGCTGGTCGTGCGCTGCTCGCCCGCTACGATGCTCAGCGGATCTTCCGGAGAAATCAGCTGGACCCCGGCGAGATCCGGAATTTCGATGTGGTAGCTCTGGTCCGCTCCCGAACGGTTCCGGATCTTGATTCGGATTTGGTTTACAATTAGCGCGCCGCTCTCCGTAAAAGGCGCGCCAATGCCGCGCAAGATCGTCACGTCTGCTCCGGGCTTCCGAAGCAGGGAGGTGGTCAACGTCGCGAGCAGCCCGAGCAGCAGCAGCGAGTAGATGACGACACGGGTGCGAACGACTGGGGACTTCTTGCCCGTCTCGAGCGCGTCTTGCGATGCGTAGCGAATGAGCCCAGGCGGCTTGCCGATCTTGGTCATGATCGTGTCGCAAGCGTCGGCACATTGCCCGCACGCAATGCACTCGAGCTGTAGCCCCGCTCGAATGTCGATGCCTGTCGGGCACGTCACGACGCACGCGTTGCAATCGATGCAGTCGCCGTGTCCCGGCTTGGGTTTGCCTTTGCTGCGCGGCTCGCCGCGCAGGCCGTCGTAGCCGATGAGCAAGGAGCGCCTGTCCAGCAGCACAGACTGGAGCCGCGCGTAAGGGCAGATCACCGTGCACATTTGCTCGCGAAAGAAGGCGAAATCGAAGAACATCAAGCCGGTCGTTACGACCACCACGAGGAAGCCGCTCATGTGCCGCGACGGCGCCTCCGTGACCCACGAGCGAAGCGCCTGCGTGCTGACGAAATACGACAGGAACACATTGGCGAGAGCAAACGCGAGCAGCAAGAAGACAGCGTTCTTTGCGACTCGTCTCCAGTTGAGTCCCGACTTATCCAACCTGAGCTGCGCCTCGCGCTTGCCCTCGAACAGCCGCTCGATAGGCCGAAACAGGAACTCCATGTACACGGTTTGCGGGCAGCCCCAGCCGCACCAGGCGCGGCCGACCAGCGCGGTGAGCCAAAACACGCTGGCAAAGATGGTCAGCATGAGGATCATCAGCAGCACGCCGTCGGTCGCCAGATACGTGTGCCCGAAAAATGAGAACTGCCGATGGACAACGTCCAGAAACACCGCGGGCTTGCCTGCGACCTTCAAGAACGGGAGCCCGACGAACAACACGATCAACGCCCACCCGGTGAGGCGCCTTCGGCTGTGAAGCTTGCCGGGATACAGCCGCGGGCGAATGCGGTTACGCGTGCCGTCCGCGTTCAGCGTCGGCAGCACGCGCTCTGGGGAAATTAGGTGAGTCATTGGTGTCCGATTCAGGGCAACGGAGTGCCTTCGGGCGCTTTACCGGGCACGTTCGTGCCGCGCAGAGTGCCCACGAAGGCGACCACCTTGCGCAACTCGATCGGCGTCAGCGTGCGACTCCAGGCAGGCATGCCTTTGCTTGCGACACCACCAAGGACGACGCCGTAGATATCACTCAGCGTGCCCTGGCCGTGGATCCAAGAGTTGTCCGTCAAATTCGGGCCAATGATGCCTTGCGCGTTCGCTCCGTGGCAGGGCGAACAGCGCAGCCCAAACAGGGTTTTTGCGTCCGCCATCAACGCGGGGTTCGCCATCAGCTTGCCGAGTGATTCTTCGTTCACCGGTTCGGCGAGTGATTGTTTGGCTTCGGCCTCGCGCGCCTCGGCCATGTCTTCTTCGTAGCTGTCTGCGACCGACGTGCCGTTGTGCGAGATGTGATAGTGAAAGAAGTAGCCGATCGAGAAGAAGAAGCTGCCGGCCCAAATCCATACCCACCAGCGCGGTAACGGGTTGTCGTATTCGCGAATGCCGTCGTACTCGTGGTCGAGCACGGGTGCTTCGCCGGAAGCTTGCGCCGTGGGGCTTTCGGGCGAAGCGGTCGGGGAGAGCGGATGCTGTGAGGTGCTCATCGCTCGCGCCCCTCGCTCGAGTCTTTTTCGTCGAGAGGGAGCGAACGCATCGCCTCGAAATGCTGCGGCCCCTGGAGCAGGTGCAGGGCGACCCCGATGAATACGCCGACGAAGATGAGCAGGGGCAATTCAGCGTAGATCGTCATATGCATGGCAGACATCACATCACTCAGTTTCATGACTAAAACGCCTCCGTTGCGCTCTTGGCAGGCGCGCTGTTGCTCAGGATATTGGTTTGAGGACCGCGGTTGTCGGCGGTGCTTTTCGCCGCCGGATCGCTCGCGGGCAGCTTCTTGATGTCGGTGCCCAGGCGCTGCAGATACGCGATCAGCGCGATGATCTTCTTGGCTTCGAGTTGGTCGGGGCCGCCTTGCGCTACGATCTCTGCGCTGATTTGCTTGGCCTGCGCGCGCGCCATGCTCTCGCCATGCAGCACGGCTTGCCCGTACGGCACGCCGAGCATCGCCATGGCGTCGACGCGGGGTTGAATGCTCGCGTAGTCGAGGTCGTCTTTGAACAGCCAGGTGTAGGCTGGCATGATCGACTGCGGAGTGGTGGAGCGCGGGTCCTGCATGTGGCGTACGTGCCACAGGTACGGATACTTGCCGCCGACGCGGTGCAGGTCCGGACCAATCCGACGCGAGCCCCATTGGAACGGGTGATCGTAGACGAACTCACCGGGTTTGGAGTACTCGCCGTAGCGCTCGGTCTCGGAGCGAATCGGGCGAATCATCTGGGAATGGCAGTTGTAACAGCCTTCTGACACGTAGATATCGCGACCGATGAGCTCGAGTGGCGTGTACGGCTTGACCGAAGCGATGGTCGGGATGTTTGAGCGAATCAAGAACGTCGGCACGACCTCGAACAGCGAGGCGACGATGACCGAGATCGCTACCCAGATCGTAAACTTCAGCGGCTGCCTCTCCCACACGCGGTGCCACTTGGCCGCCATGAAGTAGATGACGCGGTGACCCGTGTCGGAAATGGTGCTGTGCTTGGGAAGCACGAACTCGGTAACCGGGCCCGTATAGGCACCCAGCGGCGCAGCCTCGTCGCTCGATTCCTCGTAGCGCGCTGGCCGGCCGCGCCAGGTCATGATGATGTTGAACAGGGCCATGAACATGCCGGACATGAACAACAAGCCGCCCAGCACACGCACCCAATACATGGGCAGGATGCGCACGACCGTCTCGATGAAGTCGGGGTAAGCGAGCCGACCAGTGCTGTCGAAGGCACGCCACATCAGCCCTTGGGTCACGCCGGCCGCGTAGATCGCGACGATGTATAGGAGGATGCCGATAGTCCCGACCCAGAAGTGAACTTCGGCGAGCTTCTTCGACCAGAGCTTGGTCTGGAAGATGCGCGGCGTCAGATAGTACAGCATCCCGAACGTCATGAAGCCGTTCCAGCCAAGCGCGCCGCTGTGCACGTGCGCGATGGTCCAGTCCGTGTAGTGTGAGAGCGCGTTCACGCTCTTGATGGAGAGCAGCGGTCCCTCGAACGTGGCCATGCCGTAGAAGGTGATGCCGACCACGAAGAACTTGAGCACCGGATCCTCGGAGACCTTGTGCCAGGCGCCGCGCAGGGTCATGAGGCCGTTGATCATGCCACCCCAAGACGGCATCCACAGCATCACGCTGAACAGCATTCCGAGCGTAGAGGCCCACTCCGGCAGCGCCGTGTAGTGCAAGTGGTGAGGACCCGCCCAGATATAGATGAAGACGAGCGACCAGAAGTGCAGAATCGACAGTCGATACGAGTAAACAGGGCGGTTCGCTGCCTTGGGCAGGAAGTAGTACATCAGGCCGAGAAACGGCGTGGTCAGAAAGAACGCGACGGCGTTGTGCCCGTACCACCACTGCATGAACGCATCTTGGACGCCCGCGTAAATGCCGTAACTCTTGAACAGGCTCACCGGCAGAGCGAGGTTGTTGAAGATGTGCAGAATGGCGACCGTAACGATGGTCGCGACGTAAAACCAGATCGCGACGTAGATGTGGCGCTCCCGGCGCTTGGCGATCGCGCCGAAGAAATTCACGGCAAAAGCCACCCAGACCACGACGATGGCGAGGTCTATCGGCCACTCCAGCTCCGCGTACTCTTTGGACTGCGTGATGCCGAAGGGCAATGTCAGCGCCGCTGCCACGATGATGGCCTGCCATCCCCAAAAGTGAAACTTGCTGAGCGCATCACTAAACATGCGCGTCTTCAGTAAGCGCTGACTCGAATAGTAGATGGCTGCAAAGATAGCGTTACCGGCGAAAGCGAAGATCGCCGCGTTCGTGTGCAGCGGCCGTAGCCTGCCGAAGCTCAGTTGCGCCAAGCCGAAGTTGAGTTGCGGCATGACCAGCATCAACGCGAGCCACAAGCCAACGAGTGTTGCGACGACGCCCCAAACGGCGGTGGCGAAGACGAACTTCCGCACCGTGGCGTCGTCGTAGTTGAATTTCTCGGTGTGGGTAGACATTCCGGGCCCGCCCTTCGCAAGACTCGTGCCTCAATGCCTCGGTGCGTGATCAAGGACAAAACCTGAGTCGTCGGCAATTCCGTGACCTGACGTGGAGGCGCAAAACCTGCGCCGAGGCGAAAAAGAATCGCCTGCTTGGCGCGGCCGCTTTGTCTGCGGCGACCGAAGCTCGGCCGTTCCTGCCTGGTTGTCAGCACTCGGGCTGGAAACGAGCCGACTGAAAGGTTGGCCAGCGAATTGCAATGGTCACGACCATGCCGCCAGATGGACTCCCCCGAACGCAGGTCGTGCTGTTGGTCGACGACGACCTGCGGACCAGCCGCCGTTTGGCCGAGATGCTGAGGGAGGACGGTCTGACGGTCGAGGTAGCACGGGACGGCGCTGCGGCGATCGCGCGCTTCACGCACGCGCCTGTCCCTGATGCACTCGTTACCGAGCTTACGACCGCGCACGCAGACGCTGCCTCGGTGAGTCGCTTCGCGCGCGCTCAAAGGCCCGGACTCCCTGTTCTGGTGGTCACTGGCTATCCGAATCTATTTCATGCTGACGCCTTCGGCGGGGCGCCTCCGCTTCTATTCACCAAGCCCGTCGACTATTCAAGACTCCGAGACGCTCTGCTACGGGCGCTGCACTCGGGGCCGCGGAGCCAGTCGGAGCAGCCCCTGGAAATCAGCGCCAGCGCCAGCCAACGACCTGGGTTAGAGTCGCTCCCGAAGGATGCCGTTGGATTCGCAGGAGACTCGATTTCAGGAGCTGAAGCGGTACGTGCGCTTCGGCGACCGTGACGCGGAGCTGCTGCTCGCCTTTCGCGAGCGAGCGGCGCCCGAATTCCCGCGTATCGCGCAGGAATTCTACGACCGTATTCGCGAGCACTCGGCCGCCCATGATGTATTCACGGGTGAAGAGCAGATCCAGCGGCTGCAGCGCACGCTCGTGCTCTGGCTGGCTCGCATTTGCGGTGGCGTCTACGACGAGCAGTACGCGGCGCAAACCGAGCAGATCGGCCGAGTACACGTAGAAATCGGGCTGCCGCAACGTTACATGCTGACGGCCATGGCCCTGATCCGCGTCTCACTCTTGCGGATTGCGGATCGCGAGCTCGGCGACGGCGCGGCCCCGACGCGCGAGGCCCTGCTCCGGGTCTTGGATCTAGAGCTCGCGCTCATGCTCCAAACCTACAAGGACTCGTTTGTCGAGCGCATTCACGAGGTCGGGCGGCTCGAGCGCTCGCAGCTAGGCGACGCACTGTCACGCAGCGAGCACCGCTATGTCAACGCCGTCGAGCTGGCGAGCGTGTTAATCGTCGGGTTGGACGCGGAGGGTGTCATTCGCCTGGTGAATCGCGAAGCCGAGCGCGTGACTGGCTTCGACCGCGATCAACTCGTGGGGCAGTCGTTCCTTGGCGCGATGCTCGCGGACGAGCCCGGCGCACGCCTGCCGGAGCAGCTGCGTGCGGGCTTGGCCGGACGCGCTCCCTCGCAATGGGTCGACGGCGTACTGCGAACCCGAGCCGGCAAGCACCGAGACATTGCCTGGAATCTGGCGTTTGCCGGGGAGCAGGCCGGCGACGACGTGATCCTGTTCGCCATCGGGCGAGACCTCACCGACGCTCGCGCCATGGCCGAGCGCACCCGGCAAGCCGAGAAGCTGGCGGCCATTGGCACTCTGGCCGCCGGCCTTGCACATGAGATCAGGAATCCGCTGAACGGCGCTCAGCTGCACGTGTCGTTCCTGCAGCGCGCGATCAAGAAGCAAGCCAGTGAGCAAGACATGCTCGAAGCGACGCGCGTCGTCGCCGATGAGATCAAGCGGCTAGCCGATCTCGTCACCGAGTTCTTGGACTTTGCCCGCCCCAAGCCGCTGCAGCTCAAACCGGTTAGCCTGTTCAAACTGTGTGAGCACGCGCGAGCCATGGTTGCCGCGCAGGCGGAGGCGGCTGGCGTGTCGCTCGTGGCGGACATGCCGAGCGCAGACATTGAATTCTTGGCGGACTCGGCGAAGTTGACGCAGGTCCTTTTGAACTTGTTGCAAAACGGGGTGGAGGGGACGGGCGGTGGCGGAACCGTCATCCTGCGCGCCCGCCGCGCACCGCGCCACGCGCTGATCGACGTGGAAGACGACGGCCCGGGTCTGTCGAGCCCGGAGGCACCCATTTTCGACGCCTTTTTCTCGACCAAAGAAGGGGGAACTGGCCTAGGGCTAGCGATCACCCATCGCATCGTGACCGATCATAGCGGTACCATCGACGTCGTGAGTAACCCCGGCAAGACCACCTTCCGTATCAAGCTCCCCCTTGGTGATCTGGAAAACGCCCCATGAAGAAAGCCAGAATCTTAGTCGTCGATGACGAAGCCAGCGCGCGCAGCGGCCTCGCCAAGCTGCTCGAGCAAGAGGGCTACGAGGTAGAGACGGCTGCCGACGGTGTCCAAGCACTCGAGCTGGTCGCCGAAAATGCCCCAAATTTGATCGTGACGGATCTCAAAATGCCGAACATGGACGGCATGGAGCTCGTGGCCAAAGTGCGCGAACAGAATCCGGACGTTCCGACCATCGTCACGACCGCGTTCAGTGACGTGTCATCGGCGGTGCAGGCCATGCGTGCCGGCGCGGAAGACTACCTGACCAAGCCCATCGACTTCGACGCTTTGCTGCTCGCGGTCGAACGCGCGCTGCAGCGCCGCGAGATCGCCTCAGAAGCCGAGAATCTGCGTCGTCAATTGCGGACCCGCGATCATGCAGGGCTAGAGGGGTTGCTCGGGACTAGCCCCGCGATGCAGCGCGTGTACAGCATGGCCAAACAAGTCGCTCCTTCACGCGCAACAGTGCTGATTACCGGCGAAAGCGGTACCGGCAAGGGTGAGCTGGCGCGCGCGCTGCACGCGTTGAGCCCTCGGGCGAAAGCGCCCATGGTGTCTTTGCACTGCTCGGCGCTCGCCGAGAGCCTGCTCGAGAGCGAGCTATTTGGGCATGAGAAGGGCGCTTTCACCGGCGCGGAGCGCAGGCGCGTCGGCCGCTTCGAGCAAGCCGACGGCGGAACCCTGTTTCTAGACGAGATAGGCGAGATCCCAGCGGCGACGCAAGTGAAGCTGCTCCGAGTTCTGCAGGAGAAGACCTTCGAGCGCGTCGGCGGCAATGATTCGATCAAGGTCGACGTGCGCCTGATGGCAGCAACGAATAAGGACTTGGCCACGGAGGTTCGCGAGAAGCGCTTTCGCGAGGACCTCTACTACCGCTTGAACGTCGTCCATCTCGAGATGCCGCCACTGCGCTTGCGCGGGCAAGACGTCGTGGTGCTCGCGGAGCACTTCTTACGCAAGTTCGCGCGCGAGAATCACCGGCAGATCGACGGCCTGAGCCCGGCTGCGCGCTCCAAGCTGATGGCTCATCGTTGGCCGGGCAATGTGCGGGAGCTGGAAAACGCCATGGAGCGCGCGGTGGTCTTCAGCGAGGGCAACGTCATCGAAGCCGATGCGCTGCCGTTCGACACCGCACCCGACTCACCCGACGGCATCCGCATCCCGGGCGCAACGCTAGCTGAGCTCGAGAAGCACGCCATCTTGGCCACGCTCGAAGCCGCCGAAGGCTCGACCAGCCGTGCCGCTGAGATCTTGGATATCAGCGTGCGCACGATTCAGTATCGGCTGCACGAGTACGGCATCGTGGTGAATCGTCCGCGCAGCTGACCTCGCCCAGTGCTACTGGCCGTACCCGATCAGTCCGAGCTGTCGTAGTAGGGCGCTGAGATCTCGGCCCGAGGCCGGGAGGCCGGACACGATACGATGCGCAAGCACCGCGACCCACTTGGGCGCGGCCGGAGTGGTTTCCAAGTTCAACTTCAGCCCAACCAACTGTTGCCACTCACGCTCTCGGTCGATCGCTACGCTTGTCAGCGCTTCGGGCGAACGAGCTCCAGAAATGCAGTCGGCCATGCAGGTCACGAATTCGTGCGCCTCGAGCAGCCCGCCGTTCATGCTCTGCCCCCCAAACGGGCTTGTCACGTGCGCAGAATCGCCAGCCAACCAAACGCGCCCATAGCCAAACGAGCTGGCCAGCCGCCGCTCGAAGTGCGTGACAGTGCTCCAGTCCACGCGTTCGGGTACCCGCTTGTGCCAGGGTGCGCGGTCAGCCAAGAGCGCCCTTAGGTGCTCGAGATCGGGCGTCAACGTGAAATCGGAATCGAGCTGGAAGCCCCAGCGCGCGCGCTGACTTGGTAACGGCAAGACCCCGCTGCCGAGCTCCGTCCTGAAGTCGAGCTCGAGCTCGTAGGGTCCCCCGCCTGCTCCTTCAAACATGGCGAAGGTTTCGGTCGGCCCCGCGGTGATCGTCTCGATGCCGAGCGCATGCCTGATCTGCGATTCGTAGCCGTCGGCTCCGATCACGAAGTCCGCTCTGACCTCGGTAGAGGCGATGGGCTCCCATTCGGTGTACTGAGCCGGCGAACCGATGGTCACGAGCTCGCGGCGCTCGACGCGCGCGACCACTCGGCGGCCGTCCTGAACGATGGCGGTGACTCGATGTGGCGAGCGGATCTCCACACCCTCTTCGCGCAGAGCCTTCAGCAGCAGGCTTTCGAGGACGCTCTGCGCGATGGTGAGCGCGGGACGCTCGAGCTCGAGGCGCTTGGCGTTCACACAATCAGGGTGCAGTTGAACGTGATCCACGAGCTGCCCTGCGCGATGCAGCTCTTCCTTCAAACCCACATTCACGAGCAGCTCAATCGAAGACGGATGCAAGACGCTGACATAGCCCGAGCTGTAGCCGCGAAAATTTTGCTCGAGCACGATCACGTCCAGCCCGCGCCTTGCCGCAGACAACGCCGCGAACAGGCCGACCGGGCCGCCCCCAACGACGAGCAGTTGAGTTGCTTCGATTGTCGGCGAGTAGGGGGGCCTGGCGAGCATGCGTCTCTCGCGGCATTGCAGGCTTCGTGCCGTGGATCTTCGCCGACGAATCCGCCCGAGCCGGGCGAGCTGGCCGGGCCATGCGCAAAATCTGCGCGCGCTCACGCAAGACTTGCTGAAGTGTTCAGGCGGCGGGGGGCGGTGTCGTTCGCGTGTTGTCCAGTACTTCACGAACCCTGCGCAGCAACGACGGCGGAGTAATGGGCTTCTCGAAGAATGCGATGCCGGAGTCCAAAATGCCGTGGTGTACGATCGAATTGTCGGTGTAGCCCGACATGTACAGCACTTTCATATCCGGGCGCAGCGGCGCTAGGCGTTCGGCCAGCTGCTTGCCGCTCATGCGCGGCATGACCACGTCGGTAATGAGCAGCTGGATTTTCGCTGCGTATTGCTCGCAGATCAACAGCGCGTCTCCGCCGCTCTGCGCTTCGAGCACGTTGTACCCAGCGCGTCGCAAGATGGTGCGCGCCAAGTCGCGGACCTGCTTTGCATCCTCGACCAGCAGAATGGTTTCGGTGCCGGTCAAGACCAGCGGTTCGCTGCTGATGAAGTCCCCCGCCGCGCGCGCGTCGTCGTTTCGCGGGAAGTAGATCTTGAACGTCGTGCCTGCGCCGACCTCGCTATACAGCCAGATGTGCCCGCCCGATTGCTTGACGATGCCGAACACCGTGGCCAGCCCGAGGCCGGTCCCGCGATCTTGTGCCTTGGTCGTGAAGAACGGCTCGAACGCGCGTGCGCGAACTGCTGCGTCCATCCCCGTGCCGGTGTCGGTCACCGCGAGCATGACATACCAGCCGGGGCTCACCCCAACGTGCTCGGCGGCATACGCAGCGTCCAGCGTCACATTGGCGGTTTCGATCGTGAGCTTGCCGCCTTGCGGCATGGCGTCGCGCGCATTGACCACTAAGTTCATCAAGATCTGCTCGATCTGACCGGCGTCCGCGTGAATCTTCCCGAGCGCGCGGTCGCTCAAGACCGACACCTGAATGTCCTCACCAATCAGGCGCGCGAACATGCGCTCCATGTTCGCGACGACTCCATTCAGATCCAGGACGACAAGCTGCAAGATCTGTTTGCGACTGAATGCCAGGAGCTGGCGGGTGAGCTGCGCTGCTCGTAAGCCGGCGCGCTCCACTTCTTCGATGTCGGCGCGAAGTGGCTCGCCCGGCTTCAGCTCGGCAATCACCAAGCTCGCGTAACCGAGGATCACCGAGAGCAGGTTGTTGAAGTCGTGCGCGATACCACCGGCGAGGCTACCGATGGCTTCCATCTTTTGAGCTTGGCGCAGCTGTTCTTCGATCTTCCGCAGCTGCGCTTCGGCGTCCTTGCGCGCGGTCACGTCGCGCACCACGTATAGCCGCGCCACGCGGCCTTCGAGCTCGAGATCGTGAGTCGTTAGCTCGACCCAAATCGGCGTGCCATCCTTCTTTTTGTGGCGTCGCGCCCGGTCGCCGCTAGGCGGCGCCGGCTCGCTTTGCCTGTCCAAGCTAAATTCTGCGCGCGTTTGCGTGAAGTCTAAATCCGTCAGTGTCAGCGTCGCAAACTCTGCGTTGCTGTACCCGTAGTGGCGTACTGCGGCTTCGTTCACAGCCAGCAGCACATGCGTTACCGGATCGCAGACCCAAGTGGGCAGCGGGCTATTGTCGAACAGCGCGCGATACCTTTGCGCCGCCTTCACCAGCTCGATTTCGGCTGCGCGCCGTGCGGTTCGAACCTTCGCTTCCCGAATCTCGCGCTCGATGGCCGGGACCAAGCGCGTGAGGTGCCCCTTGATTAGGTAGTCGTGAGCGCCCGCGTGCATGGCTGCGACGGCAACCTCTTCGCCGATCGTTCCGGAGACGATCAGGAATGGAACGTCGAGGCCCAGCTCTCCCACGAGCGCGAGTGCCGAGAGGCCACTGAACCTCGGCATCGACCAGTCACTCGTTACGACGTCCCAGGGCTGTGCTTGCAGGGCGGCGCGCATGGCGTCGGCGTCTTCCACCCGCTCGAACTCGACGGCCTCGATCGCTCGCTTCAGCTCGTGGATCAGTAGCTTGGCGTCTGACGCGGAGTCCTCAACGACCAAGACGCGAAGTTTTTGAATCGACATGCGACACGTGCCCCGTACGCCTCTTCGCTATACGACTTCGGCGCGGAAAAACATACCGGCTGACAATGGTCACAAGGCTATCGAGCTCGGGACGAGCTGGGTAGATGTACCATTTTGCAACATCGGATTGCGCCTTCGCGGACGATTTGCAAAATGGCGGTTCTTTGGGTGTACTTGCCGGAGCGCTCATGACTCCGATGATGTTGTCCCAGTATCCGAAGCTCGGCAGTCGAGCGAGGGTCGAGCGCGGGCGGTTCTGCGCGTGAAATCGTCCAGCGAGGAGGCGAGCGACAGCCGGAACCGGGACTGCTTGAACATGCTTTCGGACGCGGCCCTGATGTTCTCGGAGGCGGCGTTCAACCTCGAGCAACTGCTGATTGCGGTCAATCGCGCTTTTGTAACGGGCGTCGCTAGTGAATGCTCGGTCGAATTGCTCGGGCCAGGGCAGGCCGCCCCGAGCGAATCTGCCGAGCGGACCGAGCATCGGCTCAGTCTTCCGCTTCTCTGCCGCGGGCAAGTCGTGGCGCGAGTAACGCTCACGCGATCGCCGAGCGACGCCCACTATAGCGAAGACGACCTGCAGTGGGCGCTCCTGCTTGCTCGGCACGCAGGGCTCGCCGTCGGAAACGCCGAGGCCTACGCCGCGCGGCACTCGCTCGTCGAAGCTGGGCGGCGGTCCCAAGCGGCGCTCGAAGCAGAGTCTCGGTTCAGCAAGCTTTCGGATGCGGGGATCTTGGGCATCGTGGTGAGCGATCTGCACGGGCGCATCGTCGAGATCAACGACACCGCATTGAACGTCCTAGGCTATTGCCGCGACGAGGTTCTGTCTGGCGCCGTGGCGTGGGGCGACCTCACGCCGGCGGAGTGGCGAGCTACAGATGCACGCGCCGTGGAACAGCTCGCTAGCACCGGCGTCGCGACGCTGCGTGAGAAAGAATACCTTCGCAAAGGCGGCACGCGAGTTCCGGTTTTGGTCGGCTCGGCGATGGTCGCGGGTGATGAGCGACTCGCGCTGTCCTTTATTCTCGACCTCACGGAGCGCAAGCGGACCGAGGCCGCGAACAAGCGCTTGCGCGAGGAGCGAGCTGCGGACGCGCGGTTTCATGGGCTCTTGGAGAGCGCCCCGGACGCCATGGTGATCGTCGACGACCGCGGCACGGTGACGCTCGTCAACAGCCAGGCAGAGGCGCTCTTCGGCTACCCGCGGGAGGAGCTCGTCGGCCAAGCAATCGAGCTGCTCATCCCTGAGCGCTTTCAGCACAAACATCCGTCGCATCGCGCTCGGTACTTTCAACAGCGCGGTGTTCGTCCCATGGGCGCAGAGCTCGAGCTCTACGGGCGACGCAAAGACGGCAGCGAGTTTCCGATCGAGGTCAGCCTGAGCCCGCTCGAAACCGCCGGCGGGCTGCTCGTCTCGAGCGCGATCCGCGACATCAGCGAGCGCAAGAAGTCTGAATTGCAACGCGCGAGTCTGGCCGCCCTGGTGGAGTCGTCCGCCGACGCCATCATCGGCAAGAGCCTGGAAGGCATCGTCACTAGTTGGAACGAAGGCGCGCGCCGGTTGTTTGGCTATTCGAGCGAGGAAATCATCGGTCGGCCAATCTCGCTGATCGTTCCTGCGGAACGCGAGCCAGAGTTCGTAGCCATGCTAAAGGCCGTTTCCGCGGGGCATGTTCAGCACTTCGACACCGTCCGGCGTCGCAAGGATGGCAAGCTGGTGGACGTCTCGCTGACGCTCTCACCCGTCCGCAATACTGCGGGACGCGTGATCAGCGTCTCGAAGGTGGCGCGCGACGTCACTGAGCGCCGACGCGCCGAAAGAGAGTTGGCTCGCGCCAAGGAAACGGCAGAGGCAGCCAGCCGGGAGCTGGAAGCCTTCAGTTACTCGGTCGCGCATGACCTGCGGGCGCCGCTACGCGGAATGAACGGCTTTGCTCAGGTTTTGCTCAACGAATACAAGGACAAGTTCGATGCCGAGGGTCAAGACTGGCTGAGCGAGATCCTGCTCAATGCCAACCGCATGGGCGCACTGATTGACGCCTTGCTTTCCCTGTCCAAAGTCACGCGCAGCGCGCTAAAGCGAGAGGCCGTGGACTTGGCGGCGCTAGCGCGCGAAACGGCCGCCGCGCTGCAGGCGCAAGAACCCGCGCGCAGCGTCGAATTTGCGATTCAAGACGACTTGCGCGCAAAAGCAGATGCAACGCTGACCCGTGCGCTGATCGAGAACCTCCTGGGAAACGCCTGGAAGTTCACACGCAACGCAGCTCACCCGCAGATCTCGTTGGGGGCCTCCGAGCTGAACGGTGAGACCGTCTTCTTCGTTCGGGACAATGGTGCAGGGTTCGACATGGCCTACGCCCAGAAGCTATTTGCACCGTTCCAGCGTTTGCACTCGAACCAAGACTTCCCCGGCACCGGTATCGGGCTGGCCACGGTGCAACGCATCGTGCGGCGTCACGGCGGTCGAATTTGGGCTGAAGGCACCGTGAACGTCGGCGCAACGTTTTCTTTCACATTGCCTAGCCAAAGCTCAGAGGGCTCAACATGACAAAGCTCATTCTGCTGGTCGAAGACAACTCTAGCGACGAGAAGCTGACCGTCCTCGCGCTCAGAAAGTGCGACGTACCAAACGAGGTCGTCGTCGTTCGCGACGGAGCCGAAGCGCTCGACTACCTGTTTGCCACCGGCGCGTACGCGACGCGGGACCGATCCGCGCTTCCTGCGCTGGTGCTGTTGGACCTCAACTTGCCGAAGATCAGCGGCCTCGAGGTGCTACGTCGAGTTCGGGCAGACGAGACCACCCGGGCCTTGCCGGTGGTTATTCTCACCTCGTCCAAGGAGGACGAGGACATCACTCAGGGTTATGCCTCGGGCGCAAACGCTTACGTCCGAAAACCCGTGGACTATGCGCAATTCGTCCAGGCTGCCCAGACTTTGGGAGTTTTCTGGCTGCGCTTGAACGAACCCCGGCCAGCCAGCTAACGACGTCATCCGCGCATTCCGTTCGGGCGCGTGCGCAAGACCTGCACGCGCTCGACCGTTGCGCTCGCAATAGCGGTCCTTCCATGGGGCACAGTTGTTGCTCAAGCTCGCCATAGGGCTGCCCGAGCGTGAGGCAGTTTCGAAACCACACTCAGAGGATGGGAGTACGCAGTGACCGACGTAAAGAAGGAGCTCTCACAGGACCACAAAGACCACCAAGCGCTGCTTCAGGATTTGGCAAACTCCATCGACGCCAATGAGCCAGGAGCAGAACTACGCCGACGTTGGCTCGCATTCGAAGAGAATTTGTTGGACCACCTGGAGACCGAAGAGCGAGCGCTGTTCAGCGTCGCAGTTCAGGCTCATCGACTCGAGATCGAGAGGCTGCGGACCGAGCATCGCCAGATCCGCCAGGTTGCCGTAGGGCTGAGCGTCGCGGCCGAGCTTCACTCGCTGAAACGGCCCGCTGTCGACGAATTGCTGGACATGTTGCGCGCGCACAACGAGCATGAAGAGCACTCATTGCACCGCTGGCTGGAGGAGGACGAAGGCGTCCTGGCGCGTCGCGGAGTGCTTGCCATCCGTTCACGTCGCGAACGCTCCTCAGCTCGCATCAGGGTTAGCGCTAAAGTCGGCGACTGAACCCCGATACTGATTCGTGCGCCGCTCCGCGTACCGAGCGTCGACGACTCGAGACGGCTGCAAAGCTCGTGCTGCACGCGGCGAGCGCGGGGATTCGCGTGATACGCCCAGCCGCCCCAAGGCGGGTCCACAATTGGCGCGCGTTGCTGCTCGCTTCGCGAGCTCAACGCCGTTAGGACTGCTCGGCGCTCACTTCAGAACAAGCGGCAGGTTGGTGCCTCCTGCGCTGCGGTCAGACTGATGGTAGGTGTGGCGTCGACCGTGGCGCTCGCGATGCTGCTCGCACCACAGCTCGCGGTGACCGGCGTTGGCGCGGGCGCGTAGGCACTCCGGGCAAGCCGGTTCGATCTTGATTGGTGCCACTCCGCTCACGGGCGGGATGACCAACACTGGGCAGTGCGCGTGCCGCACGGTACTTTCTGCCACGGAGCCCATGAGGGCCCGCGCGACTCCTTGGCGACCATGCGTACCGACGACGATCAAATCAGCAGCGAGATCCGCCGCGAGCTGCACGATACCCAGCACGGGTGAGTCAACGCGCGCGTGCGAAACGACTCTTAGAGACCCGCCGTGCGGGCGGTCTGCAAGGCCCTCATCGAAAGCCTCGAACTCTGCCTGAACGTGGGCGCGAAGTCGCTCGATTGCGCCCTCGAGATTGTCGTCTTGATTGGTCGCAATCGCATACGGGGGAACCTGGTAGTGCGGGTCCAAATTGGGGCCTGGAACGACCGAGAGCACATGCACTTCCGCGTCTTTGCGACGACAGGCCAGCTCGAGGGCTTCCCGCAAGGCGCGGTTGGCCAAATCGGAAAAATCCATACCGACGACGACTACGTACGGTCCCGTTTTCATGCTTTTCGACTCCGCTAGGCCCGTTGGCGTTTGTTGCAAACGTGCACTGCATTGCTCGTGCCACAGGTCCCCGAACCCCATGACCAGACTCTTGAGGATCTCCGCAGGACATGGCCCATGCAACATATGCGTCCGAACGCAGAAGCTGCGCGGCTCAGATTCCGTGACCCGCTCGAGGTTCGCGGGTACAGCCCACCTAATCGAGCCCCAATTCACCCGGCACGGCAGCTGCAACGGACCCGCCCTAGGGACGCAAAACCATGAGCAAGCCCAGATACGTGATCGTCGTCGCGCTCGACTACACTCAGCCTTCTGAGTTGGCCTTCGAGAAGGCACTCGAGCTCGCGGCGGGAAACGGCGAGGCAGAGCTCCACGTCGTGAACGTCTGCACGAGCGAAACGACTGTGGGCGCAATGAGCGGCGTAGGCGCCAGCCCGCCCTCGCTCCACGACGCCGGTCTCTACTTGCAGAACCACGTCGCACGGACGGTGACTGAATTCCAGGCTCGCACGGGTACTAACCCCTTCAAACGGCTCGTAACGCACGTTCGAGCCGATGACCCCGGTCGTCAAATCGCCCAGCTCGCCACTGAAGTCGCCGCAGATCTGCTGGTGATCGGCACGCACGACCGACACGGCCTTCCTCGCTTGCTCTTGGGGTCGGTGGCCGAGGCCGTGAGTCGGCTCGCTCCGTGCTCGGTGCTCGTCGTCCGCCCGAAAATCGCGTCGAAGGCAACGCCCGGTATCGAGCCTTCAGCAACGTATTGATTCAGATGACGCTACGGCGAATGCAAACCGCGACAGTCGCGTTACTGATGTCGAGCTACAGCGGGCTTGCACGCGCGCAGGCAACCGCGCAGGCCGCCGTTGTTCGAGCCTCGGACGAGCCACCGGCGTACTGGGATCAAACAGTGCTTGCCCCTCGTCGCGCTTTCGAGCTCAGTTTCAACCCCTCGTTCGTGGCAGGATCGCAAGCAGCCGCTCGCAATGCTCGCGATGTCTCCGAAAGGCTCGCTTCGGGAACGAGTGCGGCGCTTGGGCTTGGCTACCGGGCGTCGGCTGCATGGGAGCTGGAGCTCGGCGCGGCCTATGAATTCTACGACAAGGGGCCTGTTGGGGGCGCTGCGGCCTCGGCGCGCGGCGGTTGGGCTCGTCTGTCAGCGACGCACCACTTCGCGCCGAACGCGCGGACCGATCCATGGTTGAGAGGGGGCGCCGGCTACCGTT
>DATCFJ010000480.1:0-5922 GCA_036509605.1 Polyangiaceae bacterium
TCGGCAGTCCAGTAGCCGGCGAGTAGGGCACGCCGACGCGCGCCCACAGCAGGCGCATGTAATCGTAGATTTCGGTGACGGTGCCGACGGTGGAGCGTGGGTTCTTGGAGGTGGTCTTCTGCTCGATGGAGATGGCAGGCGAGAGGCCGTCGATCTGGTCGACATCGGGCTTCTGCATCATCTCCAGGAACTGGCGTGCGTAGGCCGACAGCGACTCGACGTAGCGGCGCTGGCCCTCGGCGTAGATGGTGTCGAACGCCAGCGAAGACTTACCCGAGCCGCTCGGTCCCGTGATGACGACCAGCTGATTGCGCGGTAGCTCGCAGCTAACATTTTTGAGGTTGTGCTGGGTGGCACCGCGGACGACCAGGGAATCCATAATTTTTCGGGGTACTTCGGGGACTTCGAAGCGCAAAACGGGCAGGCGCGCAGAGCCTCCAGGTGTAACATATTCGCCGGGCCCCTCGGTTTCCAGCCTGCCGACCGCCCGACAAGCGCCTGGAAGCGCCTGTTTCGGCCTACCGCGTGGCCGGAAACGCATCTCATTGCCCTGCCTCCCCGGTTCGATTAGCTTTCGCGGCGTGGAGCTTGCTTTCAATAACGCCCGGACCCCGTACAAGACAGGCTCCGGGGCAAAGCTGCCCATACAGTTATCGAGAGGCCGGGACCGCCGTCCCTCGAGCACTGCACAAGCTTGGGCCTATAGCTCAATCGGTCAGAGCCCCCGGCTCATAACCGGGTTGTTCCTGGTTCGAACCCAGGTGGGCCCACTGACCACTAGCTCGCTTTTTGTTTAAAGTACGCGAGGAGCCGTTTTAGACAGTGACAATCCAGGCGCAAATCGAGAATCTCGAAAACTTAGCGGCGCTCGATGTGGAGCTCAAGGAGCTCCGCGATGCAGTCAAACAAGAGCGGCAAGGGCTCGATGCCAAGCGCGCTTCGTTGGCTTCTTTGGAAGAGCGCCTCGCGCGCAGCCAAAAGAACTCTGCCGACATGGACAAGATGCGTGGCGACCTGATGGGGGAAGTCCGGCAAATGAGCATTCAGGTTGAACGCTCGCGCGAGAAGCTTTCTCGCTGCCGAACCGAGCGCGAGGCGAATGCCGCTCAGCGCGAGATAGAAGAGCTTCGAAAGCTGTACCGCGATCGCGAGATCGAGGTCGAAAAGCTAGACGGCTTTTTGGAACAAGCCCGCACCGACATGGCGCAAATCACCGTCGAGCGTGATGCGATCGTCCTTGATCTCGCGGCGGTCGAAAACGACACCGTGGGGCGGCTCGCCCAGGGCGAGGCCGTCGTGGCCGAGAAGGAAGCGATCCGCAAAGGCTTGGTCGCCAACGTGCCCCCGCCCTTGTACCGACGGTACGAGCTGATCCGCGGTCGTCGCGGTACGGCCATCACGTCCACCACGGACGGCACTTGCTCGGTGTGTCACATGCGCCTGCCGCCGATGCTCTTCCAAGAGCTGACGCGGGAGAACAAGTTCGAGCAGTGCCCGAGCTGCAACCGCATCCTTTACTACCGTCCGGGGGTAACGAGTGCCAGCCAGTTGGACACTCCTTGACCGAGCGCCTGCGCGAGCCCTTTCGAAGGGCGTGTCGGTCTGAATGAAAGCCTGCCCGATTTGCGGTCGGCTGTACCCAGACGATGCCGGGTTTTGCCCCGTCGACGGTTCGCAACTCACGAGTGCGACGCAGGTGCCGGTGCTCGCGGACAGCCAAGATCCGCGCATCGGACAGCTGATCGTTAACCGTTACCAAGTTCGGCGCGTGGTCGCGGACGGCGGCATGGGCCGCGTGTACGAAGCGCTCGACATGCAGGCGCGCCGCAACGTGGCGCTCAAGGTCCTGCATCCGGATGTTTCGCGCGATGAGATCGCCGTTCAGCGCTTCAAGCGCGAGTTCGAGGTCAGCAAGCTGCTCCCTCACGACCACATCGTGGAGGTGCTCGACTTCCAGCCGACGAGCGACGGCAGCTTCGTGCTGGTGATGGAGTTCTTGTACGGCGAGGAGCTGCGCAGCACCCTGAAGCGCGAAGCGGTGATCTCGCCCGGGCGCATGGTGCGGCTGCTCAGCCAAGTGGCGATAGGCCTGGACGAAGCGCACTCACGCAAATTCGTGCATCGCGATTTGAAGCCGGACAACTTGTTCTTGTGCCAAACGAGCGACGGCGACATCGCAAAATTGCTCGATTTCGGCTCCGCCAAGGACAAGGGCGAGTCCGCGAAGAAGCTCACTGTGCTGGGCACGACGATCGGCTCGCCCTTTTACATGGCGCCCGAGCAAGCGCAGGGCCTCGAGACACTCGACCAGCGCGCGGACGTGTGGGCCTTGGCGGCTATCATTTACGAGTGTGTGGTGGGCCGCGTGCCGTTCATCGGCAACAACGGGCCGAGCATCTTGCTCGAGATTCTGACCAAGGAGCCCAAGGCTCCGAGCGAAGCGGGCAAGGGTCAGAAGTATCCGGTCCCGCCCACGCTCGATCGCGTGATGACGCACGCGTTAAAGAAAAACGCGAGCATGCGCATCGCTTCGACGGGCGCCTTGGCAGACGCCATAGGCGCTGCCTACGGGCTTACCGGCAATCACTTCGAGTGGGCCAAGACCAGCGAGGCGGATCTGGTCGCGCGTGTGAATGCGGCGCTGCCCGCGCTAATGGTCGAGCAGGCGCCCAAGCCCTCCAACGTAGCGGATTCATTTTTCGGTGAATCCGACAGCCTGGACGCGATGGGCGATCCGTTTGCGGCGGCGGCTGCTGCCGGTCGCGCGCCGGCACCCGCTGTGCCCGCGTACGGCGCGCAGCCGGCATACGGAGCACCGAATGCGTACGGCGCTCCGCCCAGTGATTACATCGCCGGAGTGCCGAAGAGCTCGAACAACACGCTCTTGATCCTCGCGGTCGGTGGCGGCGCGCTGTTCATCGGTATCGCGCTGGTGATCGTGTTCATGTTGCTGCGCTGATATTTCTGCGCGGCCTGCGCGGCCTGCGCGGCCTGCGCGGCTCGCAGCGCCCGCGGGTTTGCTCACCTGGTTCGCGGCAAACGCGTGTGGTATTGAACAGCCATGGCTCGTTTGCTCTCGTTTTCCGGCTGCGTAGCGGTGCTGTGCGTCTCTCTCTCGGCGTGTAAGAACCAGGCGCCTCCGGCCGCCGAGGTGACGACCGCGGCGCCCGTTCCCAATGCGCCAGCGGCGACTTCCGCCGCAGCGGCGGCCGCAGAGCCCACGCCTGCTGCTGCGGACTCGGCGGCTGCGCCGGCTGCCGCCGCCGAGAGCAAGTACAGCGAGGCCGGCTTCGACCTCGTGCTCCAGCCGAAGGGCGACTACGCCTCGGGCAAGGCCGGTGAGGCCGAAGTCGTGCTGTCGGCCAAGCCGCCGTATCACGTGAACGACAAGTACCCGTACAAGTTCAAGCTCAAGGAAGCCCCGGGCCTGAGCTTCGCCAACATGGTCGTGACCAAGGAGCTCGTGAAGTTCGAGCCGGCCCGCGCGACCGTGCCCGTTGCTTTCACGCCGAGCGCGGGCAAGCACACGCTGTCCGGGCAGCTCTCGTTTTCGGTCTGCACCGCCGACAAATGCATGATCGAAAAGCGCGACCTCGCGCTCGAGATCGAAGCCAAGTAGCGGCCCTCGAAGCGTGGTACTCTGAGAGTCATGCCCGAGCGGATCCTCGAAGAACTATCGCGCATCGCGCTCTCGGTGCAGAAGGAGTTCAAGGAAGAGCGGCGCCTGCTGTCCTTCCGTGAATATCTGACGCTGTTCGCGACTGACTCCGTCCGGCATTCACGCGACGCCTCGCGCTACCTGCGCGATATGTTCGACCACTTCGGGCGCGAGACAGTGAATCGACCCTGGGGCGAGCTGTCGCGCTTCCGCTTGTTCGATTTGCCGTTCCTCGAGCCGGGCGAAGCGCGCTCCGACGCTTTGGTCGGACAAGAAGCCGTGCAAGCTGAGATCTACCGCGCGCTCAGCAATTTCGCGCGCGAGGGGCGAGCCAACCGCGTGCTGCTGCTGCATGGGCCGAATGGTTCCGCAAAGAGCACGGTCGCTGCCTGCGTCGCCAAGGGTCTCGAGCACTACTCCGCGCTCGATGACGGCGCGCTGTATCGCTTTCATTGGGTGTTCCCCACGCAAGCCACGCTGCGCGGCTCGATCGGCTTTGGCGGCAAGCGCGTGCAGGGCACGGGGGACGACAGCAGCTACGCGCATTTGCCAGACGAGCAGATCGACTCGCGGCTATTCGTCGAGGTTCGCGACCATCCCCTGTTCTTGATCCCGCTCGCCGCTCGTAAAGAGCTTCTGGAGCGGCTGTTCAAGGCCGCTGGTGCGGACGCACGGCCGCCCACTTGGATGCTGCGCGGCACGCTGTCGCACAAGAGCCAACAGGTCTACGAGGCCCTGCTCACCAGCTACGGCGGCTCGCTGGATGAAGTGCTGCGCCACGTGCAGGTCGAGCGCTACTTCATCTCTCGGCGCTACCGCGTGGGCGCCGTCACGCTCGGCCCGCAGCTATCGGTGGACGCCGGCGAGCGCCAGGTCACGGCCGATCGCAGCCTGGGCGCGCTGCCCACCGCGCTGCAGTCCATGACCCTGTTCGAGGCCTTCGGCGAGCTGGTCGACGCCGCGGGTGGCCTGCTCGAGTTTTCGGATTTACTCAAGCGTCCCCTGGACGCCTTCAAGTATCTGCAAATCACGGCCGAGACGGGCGAGGTCGCGCTCCGCTCGCAGAACGTGCAGGTCAACTGCGTGATGCTGGCGAGCGGCAACGAGCTGCACCTGAATGCGTTCCGCGAGCACCCCGAGTTCGAGAGCTTTCGCGGCCGTTTGGAGCTGATCCGCGCTCCGTATCTGCTCAGCTGGCTGGACGAGCAACGCATCTACGACGCGCAGGTCGCGTCGCAAGTGCAAAAACACGTGGCTCCGCACGCCACGCGCATGGCGGCGATGTTCGCCGTGCTCACGCGCATGCGAAGGCCCACCACCGAGCGCTACGACAAGCCGCTTCAAGATCTGGTCACCGAGCTGACCGCGATCGAAAAGCTCGATCTCTACGCCACGGGCACGCCCCCTACGCGCTTGGATGACGACTCGGCGAAGTCGCTGCGCGCCGCGATCGGTCAGCTGTATCGGGAGAGCGAGGCTTACCCGATCTACGAAGGCAGCATCGGCGCGAGCCCGCGCGAGATGCGCACCGTGCTCTTGGACGCCGCTCAAGATCCACGCTACGATTGCCTATCGCCCCTCGCCGTGCTGACCGAGCTCGACCGCTTGTGCGAGCGGACCAGCGAATACAACTGGCTGCAGGAGGAGCGCTTGGCCGGCGGCTACCACGACCACGTGCTGTTCCGAAAGGCGCTGCACGCGCGCCTGCTGGATTCCTTCGAGGACGAGTTCCGCATCGCCAGCGGCCTGGTCGACGAGACACGCTATAGCGATCTGTTCGATCGCTATGTCACTCACGTCAGCTACTGGGTGAAGGGCGAAAAGTTCCGGAATCCCCTGACCGGGCAATACGAAGAGCCGGACGAGCGCATGATGCGCGAGGTCGAAGCGCTGCTCGGCTCACCCGACAAAGCCGAAGACGCGCGGCACGGTCTGATCGGCACGATCGCCGCCTGGGCCATCGATCACCCCGATGAGCCGCTCGACAACGGCCACGTATTCGCCTCGCAATTGCGTCGCTTGCGCGAGTCGGCCTTTGCCGAGCGTCGCGTCGCCGTCGCCACTTTGTGTCGAGATTTGGTGGCGCTGCTACGCGAGGACGGCAGCGGGCTGAACGCCGCACGCCGCGCGGCCGCCGAAAAGGCGCTGGGCGTACTCGAAACGCGCTTCGGCTACCAGCGCGGCTCCGCGGGTGACGCGGCCGTGGCGTTGGTTCGCGAGCGCTTCGTCGACGTTCGCAGCTGAGCGAAACAGCGGGGTAGGCG
>DATCFJ010000481.1:0-2467 GCA_036509605.1 Polyangiaceae bacterium
GCGACCCAGGCCATGACTTTGGAATGGGTGAACGGGCGCCGCGGACCGCGAACTTCCCAAATCCCCTCGTCGGGCTCGTGCCAAATCGTTTCCAGATAGTTCACGAGGGCGACCTGCAGGCGCCAGCCGTCCTCGTTGTTCACGAGGGACATCTCGCGCGCCAAATGGAACGCGTCCATCAACTCGCCCCAAACGTCGAGCTGGAGCTGGCCGGACGCGGCGTTCCCAATCCGAACCGGGCGGCTGCCTTCGTATCCGGGCAGCCAGCCGAGCTCGAGCTCGGGGATCCGCCGTTCACCCGCGATTCCGTACATGATCTGCAATTGCGACGGAGTGCCGGCGACCGCGCGTAGCAGCCAATCACGCCACGCCCCTGCCTCTTCGAGGTATCCGGCATCCATCAGCGCGTAGAGCGTGAACGTCGCGTCGCGGATCCAACAGTAGCGATAGTCCCAATTGCGAGCCCCGCCGATGGCTTCGGGCAAGGACGTCGTGGGCGCAGCGACGATGCCGCCGGTGGGCGCGTAAATCAACGCCTTGAGCGTGATCAACGAACGGCGCGCTTGCTCCGTGTACGAGCCGTGCTCGTTGCAGCGCGAAGACCAATCCGTCCAGAAAGCATCGGTCTCGACTAGCGCTTGCTCGGCGTCGATGCCATGCCTCGGGGGCGTCGTGTGCGAAGGGAACCAGGTAAGCACGAACGGGACGCGATCCCCCGCCCGCACCACGAACTCTGCTACGGTCGTCAGATCTTCACCGCGCGTAGGGATGGGCGAAGTCAGCTGGATCAGATCTGGCCCGGCGATTGCCTCGATCCTGCCGTCCAAGCGGTGCACCCACGGTACGACGTTGCCGTAGCCCATGCGCAGCACCAGCTCGAGCGACATGTTCACCTCGCCCTCTTCGCAGATCACGATCCGGGCGAGGTCCGGCTCTTCACCGCGAAGCGGCATGAAGTCCACCACCAAAACGACCCCGGTATCGGTCTCGTGGCGGGTTTCGAGCACGAGCGAGCCGGGGCGATAGCGGCGTGTCGTCTTGCGGATCGCGCCCGCGGGTGCGAGCGTCCAATGCCCGTGCTCGGGGCCGCCGAGTAGCGCGGCGAAGCAAGCATCCGAGTCGAAGCGCGGCAAGCAAAGCCAGTCGATCGACCCAGTCGAAGCGACGAGCGCGGCGCTCTGGCAATCTCCAATCAACGCATAGTCTTCGAGCGGGCGCGACATCTCTCGATGCTAGAACAGGCGCGGGCCGAAGACGCAACCGCGTTGCCGCGAATCTCGCAAAAAGCTCGGTCAATTGCGGCGTCAACCGATGAGCACCGGGCGATTGGGACAGCCAGCGTAGGAACCCGCATTTGCGCAACACGAGCCGCGCCCGCGTTACGCCACGCCGTGACCGCTCACGGACTCGAGGGATTTGCCTTCGCTCGATACGCACAGCTGGCGCGCCACGACGGCGGCGGCGAACATCAAGAGCGAAGCAAAAGCGTAGCCGACGAAGAGCCGCTCGCGATTCCCTTGGTCGACGATCCAAGCGAA
Organism: Polyangiaceae bacterium; assembly: GCA_036509605.1. Taxonomy (GTDB): domain Bacteria; phylum Myxococcota_A; class Polyangia; order Polyangiales; family Polyangiaceae; genus PMG-095. The sequence goes on from DATCFJ010000481.1 coordinate 1,539, forward strand.
CAGCGAGGGCGCGAGCGCCCCGGCGCCGGTGCCGGCCGCATAGAAGAAGGCAATGGCGACGCCGCGGATTTCGACCGGGAACAGCTCGCTTACGGTGAGGTAGGCGGAGCTTGCCGCGGCCGAGGCGAAGAAGAACACCAGGCACCAGCAGAGCGTTTGCGTCGTGGCGTCGAGGACGCCGCGGTAAAAAAGTGCGCCGCTCACCACGAGCAAGATGCTGGAAGCCGCGTAGGTGGCGGGGATCATCACGCGCCGCCCCCAGCGGTCGAACAGCGGCCCGAGCGCGAGCGGTCCGAGGAAGTTCCCCGCCGCGAACGGCAGCAAGTAGAGGCCCACGCGGCTCGCCTGCACGCCGTAGAACTTCTGCAAAATCAGGCCGTAACTGAAGAAAATCGCGTTGTAGAAGAAGGCCTGTGCCACCATCAGCGTGAGGCCCAACACGGTCCGCTGCGGAAAGCGGCGGAACAGCGTGCGCACGATATGCATCGCGCCGACCGTGCCAGTCACCGTAAGGGAAATCTTCTCTTTGCGTGTCGGCGTTGCCGGCTCGGCGCCGGAGCTTCGAACGCGCTCTTCGATCAGCGCCATGGTGTCGTTCGCTTCGCTCAGGTAACCGTGCATCAAGAGCCAACGCGGGCTCTCCGGAACGTCCCTGCGCACGAGCAAAATCACGAATCCGAGCAGCGCGCCTAGCCCGAACACCAGCCGCCACCCGAGCTCGATGGGAATGAGCTTCGGGTTCAAGAACACGACGGTGAGGCCGGCTCCGAGCGCCACCCCGACCCAGTAGCTGCCGTTGATGGCGAGATTGACCTGACCCCTGACCCGCGCCGGGATCAACTCGTCGATGGCGGAATTGATAGCCGAATACTCACCGCCGATCCCGGCGCCGGCGAGAAACCGAAATCCGAGGAACAGCGCGAAGCCGG
>DATCFJ010000482.1:0-2392 GCA_036509605.1 Polyangiaceae bacterium
CACGAGGTGCTCGCCAAGATGAGCGCGCGCATCATCAACGAAGTCCGCGGCATCAATCGCGTCGCGTACGACATCAGCTCGAAGCCGCCCGCAACGATTGAGTGGGAATGATTCCTGCTCAGGCGCAGAAAGCGGAGTCACCTCTCGCGGCGCTACTCCGACGAGCAACGCCGTACATAGCCTTGACCGCAGCTGCTGCGCTCGGGCTGCTCTTCATCCTCTCGCTCACCAGCTGCGAGCCCGGCGTTGGGCGGCCAGCCGTCTCGCTCAGCCTAGCGCGCGAAGCAAAGTCCCCGCGCGACGCCGCCGTGTTGATCGACGAAGAGTACATTGGCCCGCTCGGCTACGTGGCAGCCCGCGGCGTCCGCTTGCCCATCGGAAAGCACCGCATCACGATCGAGAAACCCGGCTATTTCCCCTGGGATCGCCTAGTCGAAGCCGACCGCGACGCGATCCACCTCGATATCCAGCTAGAGCCCATCCCCGACTGACGCCGCCCGAGAAAAGCCGGTCAATCCCCGGCTTTTCTCTTGTGACCGCGAAGCTCGCTGCTATATTCCGCGTCCCCTCGGGGTGTACCTCAACCTGGTAGAGGGCCGGCTTTGGGTGCCGGCTGTTGGAGGTTCAAATCCTCTCACCCCGACCCTACTTTCGTCGTTTTGGTTAGCTGATTTAAGCGTGAGCGACGCAGATATTCCGATGGCCGCAGTGAGCGTGTGAGGCACTGCGGCCGCTGGCATGGTCCGCATCTTCTGACTGTTACGCAGGTAGCGCTCGTGCGCCTGCAACGATGCATGGCCCGCCAACGCTTGGGCCTGCTGCGCGTTCACACCCGCATCCGCTAGCGCCTGGTTAAACGCCCGGCGCCAGCTGTGGAAGTCGACGGGCAGCGTTGAGTCGGTCTCCTCAAAGAGTACGGCCTCGCGCGGGGTTAGCTCCCGAGCTTTCTCCCACCGGTACCTGGTCAGCTTTCGATTGTTCTTTCGGATAATCTCGAAGGGCTTCCGTTCGTCGATACCGAAGGCGCGCCTGAGGTCGATCCTGAAGGCGTGAGCGTGGCTACCCCCCTCCTTGTGCTTGCCGGCCCGCTCTCCGCGTAGTGCTGGGAATACTGGCCCGGATTGCTTCCGGCCCTCTCGCTCCCACCAGTCACGGAGGATCGGTCGCGCTATCTCGGGGATTTCGAGGCGCTGAGGTTTGCCGCCGCTCTTGCGCGTTTTCTTGCGTGGCGCATAACCCCAGGCAAAGCCGGCGTTCTCGATGTCGAAGAGATCCCAGACCAGCGCATGTTCGTCGCCCGTGCGTAGGCCACCAAAGACGCGCGCGAGCACGGACATCACCTGGCGCTGAAGAACACCCTTCTGGTACGGCTCCTCGGGGTGAACCCATCCGAGATAGCGCACAAGCTCCTCGTCGGTCAGCACCGCGCGCTCCTTGGAGGATCGTTCAGCTGCCTCGGGCAGCGCGTCAGGAACCGTCACTCGCGCGCAGACGTTTTCCTTGAGCAGCTCCGCGCGCCACAACGCGCCGAGGACTGCCGAAATGTCCGTCTTCACGTGGGTCATCATCTGTCGGGCTTTCCCCTTATCGCGCACGGCCTTCAGCACATCGAGCACGTCCGCGGCGCGGATGTCGTCTGGAACCATCGAGCCCAGCGCCGGGAAGACGTAAAGCTCCAAGCGGCGCTTTCGATCGCTCCACGTCGTCATCCCAGATTTTTCCCACTCGATGAAATCGGCGCGCGCAATCTCCTCAAAGGTGTCCTTTCGCGCCGCTTCTTTCGCTAGTTCCTCGGGGGTCTGTTCTCCTTGGCCAACCGTTTCAACTTCGCTTTCGCGATTGCCCTGTCCCGCTTGTCCTTCACGCCCAGGTCAAATGTTCGCTGAACGCTTTCGCCCTGCATCGTTACGGTGAGCCGAGCGCGCCACCCGGACTCGGTCCACACAAGTGAACCCGTCCGCGGCCTTCCACGTCCTGCTTTTTCAGTCTTTTCCTTTTTCACGCACAGTCTCCCGTCCGTCACCAACCCAGTGGCCGTTGAGCTGCGCAGACGAAAAAACGGTCCGAACGCAACCAACACTAGTACCACGAAACGCCGTCAAAAGTCAATAGCGAAGCGAGGGTCAGCACGTTGCTAGCCCCCGCCTCGTGAGTCGGCACAAGTGATTTACAGAGCCGCCTTGCTCGTCGCCCATGCTTGCACAGCTTCGATTAGCGGTGCGAGCGGTTCGTTAGTCGGCCACTGCTTTGCGATTGCAGCGAGAGCCTTTTGCGCCGCCTTCACTGCTCGTGTCGGGTCGAAGCGCTTGCTGCCTTTCTTGCGCTTCGGAACCTTGCGCACCTTGCCGTCTGCACCCTTGCGCTCGGTCAACTGTGGATTGTCTACAGTTGG
>DATCFJ010000483.1:0-3310 GCA_036509605.1 Polyangiaceae bacterium
GCGACAGGCTTTGCTGCGACAGGCTTTGCTGCGACAGGCTTTGCTGCGACAGGCTTTGCCGCGACAGGCTTTGCCGCGACAGGCTTGCCGCCCTTGGCTTTGCTTGCCTCTGGCTTGCTGGCTTGCGGCTTGGCTGCCAGCGGCTTGCTTACCTTTGGTTTACTCGCCTTGGGCTTGCTTGCCTTCGGGATCGAGGGCTTCGACTTGGCTCTGGTCATCGGGCGTGGCTCAGCCGGTCGCAAGGCCAACCGGGCCGCAAAGTGTACAGTTTGCAGGGGCGTCCTGTCAGCTCGCTCCGCACTGCGTCCGGTTTCACCCGCTCAAACTGGCCCAATGAGCGCACCGAACGCGTGGAACCCCGACGTTTCGGGCTCGAAAAGGGCCGGCCGCGGGCGCTTCCGCGCCGCTCGCTACAGCGTGTCCCAGTTGAACTTCTCGAGCTCGAAGGCGTGATCGGCCAAGGACTTGATCGACTCGTCCACGTTGTTGTCGATCTCGTCCATGTTGGTCTTGATGCGGCGCTCGGCCTGTCGCGCGAAAACCGTGACGATTTCCAACTCCTTCTTGGCCTTGTCCGCCCCGTTCTCGCGAATGCTCGAGTCCACACGGCTGATCACCGAAGCCAGCACGAACAGATCGATCATGATGTCCGCCAAGCGCCGCGTTGCGAACTGCTTGTCGATGATGGAGCGACCGTGTTTGCGCAAGATGCGATCGCTAGCCGTGGCGAGATCGCGCGTGCCGTCCTCGAAAACGCTCGCCATCGCCTTCAAGCTCGGATCGAGCTTGGTGAAGGTGGTGCCCTGACGGTTGTAGCCGGTGGCCATCGATACGCGACGCAGCGTGTATTCCGACACCACGCCGAAGCCCTTCATCGGATCGGTGAATACGCCCTCCAATGACTTGGACAGCTCTCGCAGATTTTGGCCCGCGTCGTTCATGGCGTTGAGCGCGATGAACAGCCGCAAGATGTCGTTCGTGCCTTCGAAGATGCGGTTGATTCGGCTGTCGCGAACCACGCGCTCGTACGGATACTCGCACATGTAGCCGTTGCCGCCCGCGATTTGCAGGGCTTCGTCGGCGGTGCGGCCGAGCGCTTCGGCGGCAAACACCTTGCTGATCGCGGCTTCGACCGCGTAGTCGTCGTAGCCGGCGTCGTTGAGCCCGGCCACCATGCTGACGACTGACTCGGTCGCGTAGCAGTCGACCACCATTTGCCCGACTTTCTGCTTGATCAGACCGAAGTCGGAAATCGGCTTGCCGAACTGGACGCGCTCTTTGGCCTGCTTGGCGCTGAGCGAGATCAGCTTCTTCATGCCGCCCACGCTGCCGCCGCCCAGGCCGGTGCGGCCGGAATTCAAGATCGTCATCGCGATCTTGAAACCCTTACCGACCCCGCCCAAAAGGTTCTCCTTGGGGATGCGCACGTTCTCGAAGTGCACGGTAGTGGTCGAGCTGGCACGGATGCCCATTTTGTCCTCGTGCGGGCCCGAGCTCACGCCGGCCATGTCACGCGTGACCAAGAAAGCGCTCATCTTGCCGCGCCCAAGGGCTTCGTCAGTCTTGGCGAAAACCGTGAAAAACTCGGCAATTCCGCCATTCGTGATCCACAGCTTGTTGCCGTTCAAAATCCAATCTTCGCCGTCTTTCACGGCGCTGGTTTTGATCGACGCGGCGTCCGAGCCTGCGCCTGGTTCGGTCAAACAGAATGCTGCGATCATCTCGCCCGTAGCGAGCTTCGGCATGTAGCGTGCCTTCTGCTCGTCGCTGCCGAACAAGAGCAGCCCGCGCATGCCGATCGAGCTATGCGCGCCGACCGTCACCGCCACCGAAGCGTCGTATTTGGCGACCTCTTGCAGCGCGCGTGAGTAAGCGCTGCTGCCGAAGGCGAGCCCGCCGTGCTCCTCCGGAATCACGAAGCTGAACAGGCCGAACGATTTCAGCTCCTCGATGAACTCGGGCGGGAATTCTCCGGCGCGATCCCAATGCCGAAAATCCGCCTCGCGCGGCTTCAGTAGCTGCTCGAGCGAGCTCACGACACCGCGTAGCGTCTCCTTTTCGGCGCTCGGAATGGTCGGGAACGGCAGAATCACGTCCTCTTCGATTTGACCCATGCACAGGGACCGCATGAAGCTGACCGTTTTCTTGTCGACCACGAGAACCTCCTTGCTACGCCAAACTATGCGGGTCAGAGCTGTGAGCTGCAACCTCCCGATTTCCGGCCTATGATCCGGTTTCAGCAGGCCGCTACATGCTCCAGGAAAAACTGATCCCGCCAGAAACCAAAGGCCACGTCTCGGTGGCCCGTCTCGGGCGCTTTTGGTACGTCGCCTGTCAAAGTGACGAGCTGAAGGACAAGCCGCTCGCGCGCAGCGTCCTCGGGGTCCCGCTGGTGTTATTCCGTGGCGCTTCGGGCAAGGCGGGAGCCCTCCTCGATCGCTGTCCGCATCGCAACGTGCCGCTGTCCTTGGGGCGCGTAGTGGGCGCGGGTGTTCTGGAGTGCGCCTATCACGGTTGGCAGTTCGAGACTGACGGTCGCTGCGCGCACATCCCCGGCTTGCTCACGCTGGGTACGGGCCCCAAGGATCGCCGGGCGCCCGCTGCTCTGGTGCGCGAGCAGGACGGCTTCGTGTGGGTCTATCCCGAGCTCGATCAACAGCCGGTGGGCGAGCCGTTCGCGTTGCCGCAAGCGAGCTCCGACTACGCGCGCGTCGTGCGTGAGGTGGAGACCGAAGCCAGCCTGCACGCGACCATCGAGAACGCGCTCGACGTACCGCACACCGCGTTCTTGCATCGCGGCCTGTTTCGCGGCGGCAAACCAAGTGAGATTGAAGCCACCGTGCGCCGCTCAGCAGATCGCGTCGAAGTTCAATACGACGGCGAGCCACGGCCAAGCGGCATTGCCGGCCGCGTGCTGTCCCCCGGTGGCGGCACCGTCGAACATTGGGATCGCTTCATTCTACCGTCGATCGCGCAGGTCGAATATCGCCTGGGCCGCGACGTGCATTTTCGAGTCACTTCGCTATGCACGCCGGAAAACGATTTGCGCACCCGCATGTGGGCCATCGTCGAGTTCCGCACGCGCTTCCCGTCCCGCGCCGTACAACGCATCCTCGAGCCCTTCGCCCTGCGCATCTTCGGCCAAGACGCCCGCATCCTGCGCGCCCAAACCGAAAACATCCGCCGCTTCGGCGGCGAGCAATTCATGTCGACGGAGCTCGACTTCCTCGGCCCCCACATCTGGCGCCTGCTAAAACAAGCCGAAGCCGGCGAGCACGGCGGTGACCTCGTCGTCGAACGCTCGGTGAAG
>DATCFJ010000484.1:0-3491 GCA_036509605.1 Polyangiaceae bacterium
GCCACAGCGCTTACTGCGCGGCCTGCGCCCCATGCCGCTGCTCCTGCTGCTGACCTGGCTGCTGCAGCGTACCGACGGCGTCGCCCAGAACGCGCGTAACGAAACGGACCTGACGCGCGCCATCGTACTGGCCATGGCCGAACGCGGCCTCAGCACCGACGCTGACGATGTTCACTTCATCAGCGACACAGCGACGATCGCCAAGTCCCCAGTGGGACGTCCACGCGCAGTAGCTCTCGCGCAGCACGGCTCAGACCCTGCCGACGTGTACGTGGTCGAGACGCGCGTCTCGCCTGAGGGGCATCTGATCGAGCTCACCGACGTGTTCAACGTCTCGGACACCTCGGCAGCATCCGAACGCGGGCTGATCGTCAAGGGCGACCGCGCCGCCTGGCTGATCGGTGAAGACAACGCTATCGCCAGCGTGCAGTACGCCGACTTGCGCGGCGAGCCGCACCCCGTTGGGCACGCTTGGACGCCGCTCTCGCGACTGCAGAATTCGGTCACGAATCTGCAGGAGACCGGGCAATTGCAGGGCTTTGGGCGACGCGAATTCAAGCTCGACCCGCAAGCGTACAAAGTCGTGTTGGGCTTTTCGGCCAACGCGCTGTTGGTGGATGCCGACTCGCACCGGATTCGAATTCAAACCGATCCGCCGTTGCCGCTCGAGCAAAACGCGTGGCTGAAGGAGCAAACGCCGCCCAAAGCGCGCCCCGGCAATCTCGTGACGTGGGCGGTCGATCGCGTACGGGCATTGCCGTGGTTCGGTGACGATCGCATGCAGTGGGTGAAGGCGGTGGCGTTCGACGGCGTCGACCATTTCAATCGCATCGTCGGTAGTGTCACTGGCGACGACGGTTCGGCAGGCGTCAAGGAGGAGCTGGGCGGGTTGTTCACGACACCCGCAACCGAGAACACCGATCCGGAGACCGGCTGGCCTCCCGCGCCGATGGAGCCGATGCTCTCTCCGCCCCTACAGGGCGAGGGTAAGTGGACTTCGATGGACAAGGATCCGTTCATCCAGAAGAACCCAGGGGCGCCGTCGCCGTTCGTGTTCTCGTTCATCCGCAGCGATCAAAACCGCATCTATTCCCAGGTTTTCGTGACGATGTGGGACCCGCGGCAGGTCGAGCTGCACGCCATGAGCGGCACGGTCGAGCCCAAGAGCGCCACCGGCGAAACCGGTCCCGGAACCGTGCCGCGCACTCCGGAAGTGATGGGCCGCTACTTGGCCGGCTTCAACGGCGGCTTCCAAGCCGTGCACGGTGAGTTCGGCATGATGGCAGACAAGGTCTTGTACCTACCGCCGAAGCCGTTCGGTGCAACCGTTGCGGAGATGTCGGACGGCTCGACCGCGTTCGGCACTTGGCCGGAGGAAGCGCCGGTTCCGAGCAACATGGTTTCGTTCCGTCAGAACATGACTGCGTTGCTTCAAGACGAGGTAATCAACCCGTACAAGCGCCATTGGTGGGGCGGCGTGCCGCCAGGCTGGACCGAAGAAGCGCGCACCGTGCGCAGCGGCGTGTGCATGACGCGCGAGGGGTTCATCGGCTACTTCTACGGCTCGAGTGTCGATCCGGATGTGTTGGCGCTGGCCATGCAGCGCGCGCGCTGCAGCTACGCCATCCACCTCGACATGAACCCCGGACACACCGGGCTCGAGTTCTATCGCGCTGCGCCCACTGGCACGCTACCCAAGCTCAATCGACCGCTGGACGACGTCTGGGAAGCGCGCGGTCCGATCAGCGGCATGGCCGGTTGGGAATTCATGGGCCGGCGCATGATTCGTCTGATGGCGTTGATGAACTTCCCTCGCTATATCAACACCGAGTCGCGGGATTTCTTCTATTTGACCTTGCGTCATGTTCTTCCGGGCAACGCCATCACCTCACCTCTCACGCCGGCGGAAGCGGGCGAAGGCGTGTGGAGCACGCAGGGCTTGCCGCAATACGGTTGGCCGTACGCGGTCGCCAAGACCACGTTGCGTCCAGACCCGGCGCGGCCGGAGACACGTGTCGGTATCATCCGTTTGGATCCGAAGTTCTTGCGTGTCGTGCAACCCGGCGATACGAGCGCGAAGCACGTGCTCGACCTCGCGCAACCGCTCGGCGAAGGCATCGGCAAGACGGCGCTGTATCACGACGGTTCGCATTTCGTGATCGCGAGCGTGCCGCCGCCAAATGCGACCTTAGTCACGCGAGGCTTTGCCGCTGCCGAAGCGATCATGGGCAGCGCCACGTCGGCGATGGGCGTGGACGCGGAGGGCATGTTGGTGTTCGTGCGCTTCACTGCTGGCGCGCGTCCGGGTGGCGAAGGCGTGCTGCTTGCTGATGTGCTCAAGCGCTTGGGCTGCAGCACGAGCTTGTTTTTTCTGCGCCCGCTGGGCGCCACATTCGCCGACCAGCACGACGCGCCAAACGCGGCCGATAGCGCTCCCCCGGCGGGCGTTGGCGTCAGCTTGGCGCGCGCCGAAGGTCCGGGCGCACGTCGCCTATTTCCCGACACGCCCGTAGTATTGCCGACCAAGTGGGCACCGCTTCAGCAAAAACGAGTGCGTTATCGCTGAGCTGAGGCTGAGTCCGGCGCGCAAAAGCCCACGCCTCGCGCGGCGAATTTCTTTAATATTTCTCGCCAAGACAGCCCAAGGGAGGGTATCTTTCGGCCGTCGAATTCCGCAGCAAATTTGCGGGTATTCGCGGGTTTCCCAGCGTTCCAGGCTCGTGTGTCGCGCCGTCCACGGCCACTCGGGTGGAGAAAATCCCCGGGCTGTGACGCGAAACAGGCGTTGCCCGCGACAAAGATTCAACTATCTAAAGAGCGAGAGCGATGAGCGACAAGGCCGGTTCTGATCTGGACGTTTTCGACGGGCTCGCGGCGAAGAAGTCGCGGCCCAGTGCCGCCCCGGCCCCAGGTGTGCGAGCGCCTGCTGCGCCTCCGTCCTCGGCTACCCGCCAAAAGACGCTGCTCGGCCTGGCTGCTCCGATCGCCCCCGGTGGGCGCCCTGCTCCTCCGCCACCGCCCACGGCGAGCCGCCCTCCGGCGCCCCCTCCGCCCCGCGGCAGCATTCCGCCGCCGCCCGCGTCGAAATTTGCGACCGGTGGCTTCCCGGTGCCGCCGCCTCCGCCGAATCCATCAATGGCTGGTGGCCCTCCGCCTCCGCCGCCCCCCCTCGCGCCGCCGGGTGCTGCTGCCGGTCCGCCGCCCCCCCCGCCGCCACTCGCCGCGCCTAGTGCCGGGACCTCGCGCCCCGGCGTGCCACCACCACTGTCGAAGTCGAAGTCGGCCGTCCCCGACGACGAAGAGAAGACGCCCGTCCCCGGCAAGCCCGGCGTGGACATCGACTGGGACGACGAAGACGAAGCGACCATGGTCTTCGACAAGAGCGTCGAAGACACGGCGCGCTCGCTGCTTCACAGCGCGCCGCCGCCTCCCCCGCCGCCGCCTCCTGCGGCTGGCGCACCGCCGCCGGCGCCCCTGCCTGCGGCTGGCGC
>DATCFJ010000485.1:0-2528 GCA_036509605.1 Polyangiaceae bacterium
CATTTCCAGTGGTATCCGCGCACTTCTACGGCGAGACCTACCCGGACGTCTCCGTGGTCGGGCCGGCGCACGCCGCGGGCGTACAAGGCGCCGCGGCGGACTTCGCCGTCTTGGTCGTGCTGTGCGCGCCAATTGGTCAACCCGCCACCGTCAATCTGATGGCTCCCATCGTCGTCAACTCGGAGACCCGCACTGGCGCCCAGGTCATCCTCGAGGGCTCGCGCTTTTCGACCCGAGAAGTGTTCGTCACCCCCCAACCCGCATTCGTTCCCGCTGCCGAGAGCCCCGAGCCCCTGGCGGTTCAAGCGGCCGGCTGACGCCGCGCCAAGGACATTAGCGTGGTTGCGTCCCCTCAACACGGCTCCTTCGCAAAAGCCGAGGACAACTGGTTCGGTAGCGACGACAGTGAAGCGCAGTCGCGCGCTGAGCAGAGCGTTGCCGCGGTGGGCGCCCGGATCGTGGGAGCCAAGCCGTTCCCGATCGCGGCGCGTCGCTTGGAAGAGCTCACGCGAAATCCCAAGGCGCGCTTGGAGCAGGTCGTCTCGGTGCTGGAGACCGACCCCGGGCTGTCCGTGCGCTTGCTGCGCCTGGTGAACTCGGCGGGCTACGGCCTCAAAGTTCGCGTGACTTCGGTACGGCACGCGGCGGTGCTGGTGGGCACACGTCGTCTGCATCAGGTGGCGACGACCGCCGCTATTTTGGACTTGTTCGACGCCGGCAACGAGACCGCGGTCGAGCTGTTGGAGCACGCTGCCGTAGTCGGCTCGCTGTGTCGTTACTTGGCCGTACACCTCGGGCTGCCACACGACGAGCTGTTTACCTGCGGCTTCTTGCACGACATCGGCAAATTGATGTTGCTCGACACCGAGGGCGAGAAATACGCCGCTCTGGTCCGCGAGTACGGCAACGCGCCCGATCAAATGCACATCCAGGAACGGAAGATGTTCGGCTTCGATCACGCGGTGCTCGGCGCCCACGTGCTGACGGCCTGGAACATCCCCGAACCGGTGCCAAAAGTCGTCGCATTTCACCATCAGCCGGGGCGCGCCATGCAGGACACGCTCTTGACGTCCATGGTGCAGACGCTGCGCCTGGCCGATATGATGTCTTACGCTGTCGTCATGGACAGCGACGAAGACGGCATCGCGCTCGTCACCGAGAGTGAAGCTGCGCAGTACTTGGAGATCTCCGAGCCGCAGGTGGCAGCGATGTGGGCGGATCTGCGCGCCTTGGCCGATCGCAGCCGCGCGCGCTCGCATGGCCAGCCGGACATGGAGGTCGTCGCGCCGCGTCGTTTGGACGTGCCGCGTTCGCTTCGGCCGCGCCGCTCGGGTGCGCCGCGGTCGCTCAGGCCCGGCGACATGCCGTCGATTTCGATGCCTGCCGCCGGATCGACGGGACACGACAAGGCGCCCAACTCCGCCGCCGGTCCCGCCTCGCCGCGCACCAGTGACGTCAACGAAGTCCCCGCGCATTTCGCGTGCGTCGCCTGCAGCAAGCCGAGCTTCGGGAACCTGTGCGCGGCGTGCGAAGGGCACGTGTGTCCGGAGCATCAGGTCGGCCTCGAGCACTGGTGCGTGATGTGCGTGCGCGAGCACGAGAAATTCCGCGAACGCAATCAAGTCCCCAACTACCTCAAGGTGACGGGGCTCGCGCTAGCCGGCTTCTCCGTCGGCGCGTCGGTTACGGGCGTGATGGTCTCGCAGACCTTCGCCGTCTGGAAGCTGATCGTTGCACCGCTAACTATGGTTTTGCTGTGGGGCGTGTTGCTGCCCGTGGCGCACCGTTTGTGGTTGCGCAGGCGCTTCCTCAGCACCCGCCCCAAGGGCCGCGTGCCGCTACCAATCAAGTTGCCGCGGCCAAACCCGGTTTTCATCTCCTCGCTCGACGCGAACCTGGAGAACGACGGCCTGATGGGGCCGAGCATGCCCCCGCCCAGCCAGAGCGGGATCTCGGTCATCGGACCGGTCGGGCAAGCGATCGTGATACCGGTCGAGCCAGAGCTCCCGTTGCCGCCGAACGCCGCGCACAGCGCCCCGCCGCAGCCGCTCGAAGCGTCTCGCGCGCCGACCACCGATCGTAGCCCTGCTGAAACCGCCGCTACCGAAACTGCGCCACCGCCCAGCGAAGATGAGCTCGACCAAGCCGCCGACGCGCTCGAGCGCAGCAGCGAGGTGATGCCGAAGGCAGAGCCAGTTGCCGCGCCCGTCGAAGCGGTTCAAGAGCCCGCAGGTCCCCTGGTGGGCGCCGCCGCTAGCTTGAACCCGCCGCCTGCGCCTGAGGTGGCGGCGTCGAAACCGGCCGCTACTGATTCGATAGCGGCGCACATCGCCACGCTGCTTGGTCAACCGACAACCGGTCTGTCCGAGTTCCCGAGTGTAGGCAGCGCCGGCGAGCTCGAACAAGTCATGGCTTCCGTGTCGGCCCGCTTGGGGCGCGACCTGCCGAACAACGACTACATGGGGCCAAGCGCTGAGCTGCGCGCGGCGACGATTGCGCCCATCCCCGAGCTTGAAGAATCGGAACCC
>DATCFJ010000486.1:0-3796 GCA_036509605.1 Polyangiaceae bacterium
CCACGATGTGTTCGATCACGAGCCGCATATCGAACGGCTTATTCTCGTCCCGGACGATGATCTCAGTCAGCGGCTTGAGTCCTGCCTTGGGCGCGCGCGACTCCGCCTCTGGCGCAGGCTGCTCGTGATTCGAGGGCAACAGCGCGAGGTACGACTTCGCGAACTCGATCGCCTCTTGCTCGCTTTGCACGAGCACGTCACCGCAGCCGGAAACGGAGGTGTGCATCTTGGCGCCACCCATTTCCTCGAGCGTGACCTGCTCGCCGATCACCATTTCAGCCATGCGCGGCGAGCCCAGGTACATGCTGGCATTGCCGTCGACCATCACGACCACGTCGCAGAACGCCGGGATATAGGCGCCGCCTGCCGCGGAAGGCCCAAACAACAAACACAATTGCGGGATCTGCCCGCTCAGCCGCACCTGATTGAAGAAGATGCGACCGGCACCGCGGCGCCCGGGGAACATCTCCACTTGGTCGGTGATGCGCGCCCCGGCGGAATCGACCAGGTACAACAACGGGCATAGCAGGTGCTCTGCGGTCTCTTGAATGCGCAAGATTTTTTCGACCGTGCGCTTGCCCCAAGAGCCCGCCTTCACCGTCGAATCGTTGGCCATGATGGCCACTTGGCGACCCGCGATGCGCGCCGTGCCTGTAACGACACCGTCCGCCGGCAAATCCGCGGCGGTGCTGTTGGCGAGCAGCGCGTCTTCGTTGAATGAACCTGCGTCGACTAGTTGCGCGATGCGCTCACGCGCGAACAGCTTGCCTTGCTCGGCGTTCTTCTCGTGGTACTTCGCGGCTCCACCAGCGAGCGCGCGAGCTTGGGCGCGTTCGAGCTCTCGTTCGTCCATTCCCACAAGTATAGGAGGCTCGGTCGAGGCGCGCTCAAGACTCTTCGATCAGCCGCTTTACTAGGCCTTCCAAGCGTAACAGCCCGGGCGTCGAGTAACCGACCATCACGTCCCGAACCCGGCCCGCCTTGTCGAGCACGAACACGGTGGGCAGCGCCATCGCGCGATACGCCTTGGTCGTGGCGCCGCTCGGGTCGGCAAACACCGGGTAGGCAATGCCTAGCTGGTTCGCCGAGCGGGACACCACCGCAAGCTCCTCGGCCGCCACGCCCACGACGACTACGCCCTGCGGCGTGAAGCGCTCGTGCCAGCGCTCGAGCACCGGGCTGAGCAGATGGCACGGCCCGCACCAAGACGCCCAGAACTCGAGCACGACGACTTTGCCTCGCCAAGAGGCGAGCCGCGGCTCAGCGCTGCCTTGTACGGTCTCCAGCGCGTCGAGCTCGGGCGCCCGCAAGCCCACGTATTGTCGACGCAGGATCTCGTCGCCGTCCGGAAAGCGCTCGAGGTCGATGGCCAGGAGCCGCGTCACATCCGCGTGCTGCAAGCCGAGACGCAAGCGCTGTCCGGCGCCGCGCACCGCAACCAGGCGACTCACGTCCTCTGGGTGCGCCACGTTCTCACCGTCCACGCTCAGGATCACATCCCCGGCGAGCACACCGGAATTAGCGGCGGGCGAGCCGCGAACGACGTCGCGTACCAGCACACCCGGATCGGCCGCTGCGCGTTTCGCAAGCTCCACCCCGAGCCAGCCGCGTTCACGTGCGCTGCGCGGCACCAGCAACGGCTGCGCAGTTTCGGCCGCTGCGGGGGGCGCCACGCTGAGCTCGGCGCTCGGCGCGGGCGAAGCCGGCACCGGGCTCGGCGGCGCGGGCAAAGCCACCGGGATCGCTGGCTGCGCGCGAACTGCGAGCTCGCCGACGGGCGCGGGGACGGACTTGGGCGGCGCAACGCGCGCGGCCACACACGCGCTCAGCGCGAGGCAGGCGAGTCCACCAAGCGTGCCGCAGTCACGAACGCTGAACCACACTCTGTCGTGGTACCATGCCCATCCCGTGCGCGCAGCCTTGGCCGTTTTTCGAGTGTGCGCCTTGGCGATCCTCGGCTGCGCGGCGTGCACCGCGCCCGCGCGCGGCCCGCTCGCTGGCGCGTCGGACGCCTGGAAGAACGGACCCGAGCCGGCGCCGCCGGCGCCACCTCCGCGGGCGGTGTGGGACAGCTACGGCGAAGCGTTGCACTGGCCCGCCGCCAACAGCGCGCCTTTCACCTCGCACGGCCACCAGCCCGAGCAGGAAGTCGACCTGCGCGTGAATGACGTCGCCCGAACGGCCTACGGCGCGTTGGTCACGGACACCGTGTTCCTCGACGGCTCGGTGCTGGCCGAGCTCCCGCACACCAGCGGCGGCGGCATGGGCTACGCCATGCGCAAGGAATCCGGCCAGTGGAGTTATTTCCAGCTCGATTCACAGGGGAGCGTGCTGGCCAGCGGCGCGCTCTCGTTTTGCGGCAGCTGCCACGCACAAGCACCGGCGGATCGGGTATTCGGCCCCCCGCGCGTGCCGTAGCCCTGGCATAGAGGCGCCGGGAATCTTTCGCTCAGCAAGCGCGTTTGGAACCCAGAGCGAGAAAATCCGCGTGCATTTCGCCAATTCGGACGCAAAATGAGCAAAGACCCGAGCAGAGTTACCTCCGTCGGGTCTTCAGCCAAAAATCTTGCGGATTAAGGCGAAGCAGAAGCGATAAGAAAAGCGAGACTAAGGAAGCCGAAGCGAAGCTTAAGAAGTGCCGTTGGCCGGCGAGCTAAGAAGCGAAGCAACCTAAGAAAACGTCTAGAGGCTGCACCCCTCATGACATTCGCGGTTACCTAAAGCAGCTTCCGTGCCACGCGGACTGGCCCGTCAAAAGGCTAGCATTTCCAGTTAGATAAGCGCCGTTACAGTGCTGCGGGCTGGCACTGAATCGCGTCGAACCTGGCCTGGCTGTCATAGTCGACCGCTGCCTCTGAAATCTTTTCAGAGTGGCGCACATGCACCGCCGTGCGCTCACCCAGCCAACTGCGCGTCAGCGACACCATTTCCGGTACAAGTCCCAAATACCCGTGCTATGCACTCGCCCCTTCGCACCCGTAGCTCAGCTGGATAGAGCATCGGACTACGAATCCGGGGGTCGGAGGTTCGAATCCTCCCGGGTGCGCCAGAGACGAAAAGCCAACGAACGTTGGCTTTTTTGCTTTGGGGTGGAAGTCACGTAGTGGGCATGGTCAGGCGCCAAGCGCCCGGGGCAGCTTGGCGGCAGCACGCACCACCGGCTTAGTCACCGCGTAGTTTGCACGGGCAGGATGGTGCCATCTGAGTTGAACTCGAGCTTGTCTAAACAAACTTCGCGGTGCGTGCCGTCGCCGTTGGGGATCGCGAAGCGATGGTACGCGATGTAGTAGTCGCCATTCGGCATGGCCAGCACGGAGTTGTGACCCGTACCCAAAATGCCGCGTGCGTCATCCTTCACCAGGACGGGATTGACGGCTGGTTTGGTGAACGGACCCATGGGTGAGCTGCCCATCCCGTAAGCGACGTTGTACGTCGCGTCGCGCGTGTCGCCGACGGAATACATGAAGTAGTACTTTCCGTTGCGTTTGAAGGCCACGCTAGCTTCGCGAAAGCCGTCGATGGTGATCGTCTGCGGCGTGCCCTTGAACGAGATCATGTCTGCGTTCAGCTCGACCACGCGCGCGCTCGAAGAGCTACCAAAGTACAAATAAGATCGACCGTCGTCGTCAGTAAAAGCGTAGGGATCGATCGCTTGCACGCCGTAGGCTCCCGCCGTCACGAGCTCGTGCCCGAGCGCGTCCTTGAACGGACCTACGGGTGATTTGCCGGTCGCCACGCCGATCGCCTGGCCCGCGCAGAAGTAGAAGTAATACGTGTCACCCTTGAATGCGATTCC
>DATCFJ010000487.1:0-2030 GCA_036509605.1 Polyangiaceae bacterium
CCGTTTTCAGACCCGCCGGTCGGGTGCACGCACCCCACGAAGGCACCCCGCGAAGGCATCCCTGCTACGGCGCTACGACACGCAACGCGCCTTCTGGTGTCACGTGGACGGCCACGGGCGTTTCGCCGCGGAAGATCAATAACGCGCCGTCTTCGGAGTAGAGGGGCGAGAGCTCGCCAGCGTTGGGGCCGCCGAAGTCGGGGGCGTCGAAGGCGATGATGTCTTTGGTGGTTGGCAGGGCGGCGATCGGCGCGACGCGGAAGCGGGTCTCGCCGAGACTCGAACGCCACATCACGAGTAGCTTGTCGCCCAAGGGGCCAACGGCCCACCACCACTTGCTCTCGATGCCAGGGAGCTTCGCCTCGCTGGTCTTGCAGCCGCTTGCATCGCAATCGACGCGGCCAACTTGTACGCCGCCGTCGATGGCTTGCGCGTACGCGAGGCTCGCGCCTGTTTTAGTGCACACCAGCTCCGACTCGATGCCGCGCTCGAACGGGATCGTGACGCTGCTTGGTTTGCTCCAGGCGCCCCCTTGGAACAGCGTGACCGTGACTTGCGTCTTGCCGTCACCGCCGGTGGCCTTTGCGTTGTGCTGGCCTGCACGCGGGCCGAAGGCTGCGACGGCCAACGTTGAATCGCGGCGGCAGCCGTGAAGCGCGCCTTCGAACTTGCCCTGTTCCGTGGCGACGTCCTTCAAGCGCCCGCCGACCAAGGATTTAGCGACG
The DNA here is from genome assembly GCA_036509605.1 of Polyangiaceae bacterium. GTDB lineage: Bacteria > Myxococcota_A > Polyangia > Polyangiales > Polyangiaceae > PMG-095. The sequence continues at coordinate 726 of DATCFJ010000487.1, forward strand.
AATTCCTGGTTCGCGCCGGACTGCTCGAGGAACACGACCTGATTGCTGAGCGCTAGCGGGTCGCCGACTGGAGCGGTGAGCGGCAGCTTCGTCGGCTTGCCGGCTTTGCCGCGCGATAGGAGCACCACTTGAAAGCCCTGGTCCTTATCGCCGTGCTCGACCGCGAGGCCGTCGCGTACCAGATGCAGTGCGCCCGTGCCGCGCACGTCCGACTTTTGACCCGTCTTCAAGTCGTAGGCGACGAGGCCCTTGTCGGTTAGTCCAGCGGCGTACACGCTCGTCAGGTCGCTCACTAAATCGATGCTCTGCGCGGGCAGCTCGGGAACGTCGGCGTGGCCGTCGAAGCAGGCGACCTTGCTGAAGCCGGCGCTGAATTCGCAGCCGCGGGGGCGCGTGCGCCCTTCGCTCGCCTTGAGCAGTAGGATCGCGCGACCGTCCGGCGTGAGCAACGGCCCGACCAGGCTCATCGGCTTGTCACTGAAGCTCTTCCAACTCGCAGCCGCTAGCAGCGGCGCGGGAGCGGCTTCCGGCGCAGCGACGCCCGGCGCGCTTTCGGTTTTCAGCCCGGCGCTCGCCGCAGCTTCCCACAGCTCTGTGGCGACCGAGATCAGCGAGCTGTCGGTGGGCGGGCTGCAGCTGCCTTTGGTGTCTGCGCAGGCCAAGCGTTGGTGCAGCTTGCTCTTGAGCAGGGCGCCGTCGCTGTCTGTGCCGAGAGCTGCATACAAGTCGTCAGCGGACCCGCCGCAGCGCGCCGGCCAGCCCGTCTTACTGTTGGCGGTGCTGCTGTTGCCGAGCTCGATCAGACGCAGTTGCGACACACGCGCTACCAGCGGTTCTAGCGCGGCGGGACCGGCCAAGCAGGTGCTGAGCGCGTTCCACGACTTTTGCGTGTCAGCTCCCCCTGAACAGGCAAAGGTCGACAAGACTGCGGCGAACAGAGCGAGCGTGCGCTTCATGGCCGCGACCATAAGATACTCTGCGCCGTTCTACCACCGCGCGTAGCGCCCGAGGGGTGGCTCCGCTTCAACGAAACAGGGCCAGCACTTCGTCGCGCGAATCGATCATCTGTTGCCAGGTAGAGCGCAAATCTGCAGCGCTGAAGCCCATGTGGCGCGCCTCGTCAGAGGTCGATAGATCGTCGATCACGGCCTCGTTCGGCGCTGAGTCGTGACGCAAACGGTACTCGAGGCGGTCCGCGAGACGCAGTAGCGCGACCTGCATGCCCACCGTGCCTCCGCCCGCGTAGGCGCGTGCTGGCTGGTGATGCCAGGCCACGACTTGCGAGATCGCTTCAGGAATCTTCCA
>DATCFJ010000488.1:0-7409 GCA_036509605.1 Polyangiaceae bacterium
GCGCTGATGAATCCGTACGCCGACTCTTTCGTGTTCGAGGTCTCGGAGCCTCACGTGATCGACGAAGGCATGCTCTTCGATCGCTGCGAGGTCTGTGTGGTGACGAATCTCGGATCGGGTGATCACCTCGGCAAGAAGTACGTTGACGAGCTGGTCACGATCGCCAAGGCAGTACGTGCGCCGGTAGATATCGTGCTGCCCACCGGCTACGCCGTGCTGAATGCGGACGAGCCAGCGGTGCTCGAGATGGCCAAGCACACCAAGGGCAAAGTCCTGCTCTACTCGCGCGAGTCGCACTCGGCGCCAGTGCGCGAGCACCTGCAAGCGGACGGCCGCGCCGTGGTGCGCGACGGCGATCGAATCCTTTCCTGCCGCGGCACGCAGCGCGAGCTGATCTTGGAGCTCGCGGGCCTGCGTTGTCCGGTGCTGGGCCTGCCCGCGTTCCTGGTCGATGATCTGCTGGCGGCCGTTGCTGGCGCTGTCGCGCTCGGCTTGGGCCCGGAGCCGATTGTCGCCGGGCTCGCCGCCTCGATCGATCAGGGGGGGATCGCCGTGTTCGACCTGCCCCCGAGCGCCGCACGGCCATCCGGCGGGCTGCTGATCCTCACGCCAAGCCGGAATGCGTCCGCTCTGCAGGCTTGGTCAGCGCATTTTCGCGAGGCGTTTCCCGGCCGAAAGGTCGGTGTCGTGCTCGATCCCTCGGCCGATTGGCGGGTGTCCGACGCAGCCGGCCTGCCCGAGCTGCTAGCCCAATGTTTCTCGGAGGTTACGATCGCATTGAATGCGGATGCGGGCTCTTTCGTCGAAAGCCTTCAGATGGCGCACCCAGGGTTGAATGCCCGGCCTGTTGGCCAATCGACTGACTTCGTGGCTTCGCTGAATCAATTGCTCGAGGGTCACGGCAACGCGGATCTGCTATGCGTCTGCCCCTCGAATGCAGCCGGTTTCCTAGCGGCGCTGCACCTTCTCGAAACAAACGGCGTCGCCCGCAGGAGTGTTGCCGGCCTCGCCTCCGTAAGACATTGCCGATGAACATCGAGTTAATTCGCGCGCTGTCGGGCCCTGGCCTGTGGACAGACCAACCGGTTCTTGAAGCTATTGTCGTGCTCGACAAGCCTGGCTTTGGACCCGACGTGCTGAGCCGCCTGTGTGCCTTGCTCCCACCTGACCTCGGCGCAGAGCTGCCGCGCGGGCTCGGTGCTTGTGATTCCCCCGCCGCTTGGGCGGCGTTGCTCGCCAAGCTCGTGGTCGGCCTGCAGGCTGCCGCCGGTTGTGCGGTCGGCTTCTGGGCGACGCGCGAGCTCAAGCTCGGTTCCGAATACCGCGTCGTCGTCGAGTACGCCGAGGTGCCGTCCGGTCGCCGCGCCGTCGCGCTCGGCGTGGAGCTCGTCCAAGCCGCGCGCGACGCTCGCACGGTGGACGTCGCTGCGGAGCTGATCGCGCTGCGAAAGCTCAATGAAGACGTTCGCTTGGGTCCGAGCACGGGCTGCATCGTGCGGGCCGCTGTCGATCGCAAAATCCCGGTTCGCCGTCTGACCGGCAGCTTGGTTCAGTTCGGCCAGGGCTCGCGCCAGCGCCGCATTTGGGCTGCCGAGACGGACCGCACGAGTGCTGTCGCTGAATCCATCGCGCAGGACAAAGAGCTGACTAAGTCGCTGCTCGACTCGATTGGCATTCCGGTGCCGAAGGGCGTGCCCGCGTCGACCGCAGAAGCGGCCTGGGCCGCCGCTCAGGAGATCGGCGTTCCGGTTGTGGTTAAACCGCGCTGCGGCAACCAGGGCCGCGGCGTGTCGGTGCGCTTGACCAGCCGCGAAGCGGTGGTCGCCGCGTTCGAGATCGCATTCGCTGCCGACGGCGAAGTGATCGTCGAGCGCCACATCGAGGGCGCTGATTTCCGTTTGCTCGTGATCGGTGGTCGGCTGATTGCCGCCGCGCGCCGCGAACCACCGACGGTTGTCGGTGACGGCAAGCGGTCGATCGCCGAGCTCGTGGCTGATCTGAATTTGGATCCGCGTCGCGGGGACGATCACTCCACCTCGCTCAGCAAGATCCGCCTAGACGAAATCGGTCGCGAGATCTTGGCCGAGCAAGGTCTCACCGTCGACAGCGTGCCCGGCGTGGGCGCGAGCATCGTGCTGCGCCGCAACGCGAACCTCAGCACTGGAGGCACCGCCGCCGACGTAACGGACACCGTTCACCCGAGCGTCGCCCGCGCCGCCATCGAAGCTGCGCAGATGGTTGGCCTCGACGTGGCCGGGGTCGACGTCGTTGCGTTGAACGTGTCGCAATCCCTCGAAGTGACCGGCGGGGCAATAGTCGAAGTGAACGCGGCTCCCGGCTTGCGCATGCACGTCGAGCCCTCGAGCGGCATGGGTCGCCCGGTCGGCAAAGCCATCGTCGACTCGATGTTCGCGCCTGGCGACGATGCACGCATTCCGGTGGTTGCCGTCACGGGCACCAACGGCAAGACCACGACCACCCGCGCTATCGCGCACTTGTTGCAGCAGCGCGGTCTGCGCGTCGGCATGACATGCACCGACGGCATCTACGTCGAGGGCCGGCGCATCGACACCGGTGATTGCGCCGGGCCGACGAGCGCGCGCAACGTGCTGGCTCATCCGCGCGTGGACGCGGCCGTGCTCGAGACCGCGCGCGGTGGCATGCTGCGCGAAGGCCTCGGTTTCGATTGGTGCGACGTCGCCGTCGTGACCAACGTCGGCGAGGGGGATCACCTGGGCCTCGGCGGGATCAACAGCGTCGAAGAGCTCGCGCGCGTGAAGTCGATTCCGGTGCGGCGTGTCTCCGAGCGCGGCGCTGCCGTGCTCAACGCAGACGATCCGCTAGTCGTCGCCATGGCTGGCCTGTGCCGCGGCGCCGTGATCTTTTTCAGCCGCAACGCCGATGCTCCACGCATCGTCAGCCACCGCGCTGCGGGCGGCAAAGCCGTCACCGTCAAAGACGGCTACATCGTGATCTGCTCGGGCAAGGACGAGAAGCGCGTCGCGCACGTCGACCAAATGCCGCTCACGCTCGGCGGTCGCATCGGCTTTCAGGTCGAAAACCTGCTCGCCGCCGTCGCGGCCGGCTTCTGGCTCGGCCTGTCGGTGGACGCGCTGCGCTTCGGCGTTCAAACCTTTTCCAGCGACATCGGCACGACGCCCGGGCGCTTCAACGTGCTCGTGCACCGCGACGCAACCGTCATCCTGGACTACGGCCACAACGCCTCGGCGTTACTCGCGCTGAACGAAGCCATCTCCAAGATGCCGCATCGGCGCCGCAAAGTCGTGTACACCGCCGCGGGCGATCGCCGCGACGAGGACATTCATCGTCAAGCCGAGATCATCGGTTCCTTCTTCGACGACGTGTACATCTACGAGGATCAGTGCACGCGCGGCCGTGCCGACGGCGAAATCATCCGCCTGATGCGCGAAGGCTTCACGCGCGCCAAGCGCCCGCCGCGCCGCGTCCTGCAAAAATCCGGAGAGCTACCCGCGATCGCCGCGGCCATCTCCGGTCTCGAACCCGGCGATCTCCTGCTCTGCCAGGTCGATCAAGTCGAAGTCGCGCTCGAGTTCGTGAAAGGCCTGTTCCGCCAAGCGGAAGCCCGGCCCATCGTGCCCATCGCGCAATTTGCGGCGGCAGCGTTGGCTGCGCTTGGGATCATCGGCGGCGGCTGATCTTTCCGGCTAGTCGCAGCTCCCCGCTGCTTCGCCGGGGAGCGGAAGCTTGCAATGTTGCGACGCGCAGTCGCCGTCGGCATCACACGCGTCCCCGGCTACGCCCGGCAGTATGCAGCTGCCAAACGAATGGGAACACAAGCCAGCCTTGCAGTCCGCGCTGACCTCGTATGCCTCATTGAGCTCGCCGTCGCTCCACTGCCCGTTCAAACAGCGCAGCCCGCCCACGCAATCGCTGCCCCTAAAGCATTGATCGCCAGGTGCGCCTGTAGTGCAACTTCCGAGGAACGAGGCGTCGGGAAGCCCGCGAAGCCCGCAATGACCGACGCCGCAGTCGTCATTGGTGTTGCGAGCGCCTTGTCCGGGCGTCACGCAGCCTCGGGTGCCGTCCGCTGCTACGTCGATGTCTTCCGCGGCTTCATCAACCAAAACAGGATGGCAGGCAGGAACAGCACCGCTGCCAGCACAGTGCAGATCTCACCGGTTGCGGCGGCGAGCCCGAAGCTTTGAGTGGCGCCGTTCATGGAGAACATCAGCGCGACGTAGCCGAGAGTCGTGGTCAGCGAGCACAACACCACCGCGCCGCCAGTCTCAATCAGGCCTTTGGTCAGCCCTGCGTCATCCGTCAGCTCGCGGCGCTTCATGATGTTGAGCGCGTAGTCAGCGCCCACGCCGATGCTGATCGGTAATGCCACGAAGTTCAAGAAGTTGAGTTTGATGCCGCGCAAGGACAAGAAAGACACCAGCCAGGACAAGCCCACGATCAACACCGAGAGAGCCAATAGTCCGTGCCGACTGCCTCGAAAGGCCAGGAAGATCACGGCCAGCGTGCCCACGAAGCTGAGCAGAATGGCCTTCGGAGCGTCGTCTCGAATGGACTGCAATACATCCGCGAAGATCACTGGATCGCCAGAGCCGTAGACCACGTCCCCGTTCGGCAAGTGCGTCTCGCGAAATGAGTCCGCCCAGCGCTCGAGATAGTGCGCGTCGTACACGCTCATGTGGGGCGTTGGCACGATGTACACGATGCGGCCGCGCTTGCCTTCGTGATCGATGAACGGGCGCGCGATGCCCTCCGGCAGATCCGCCATCGCGATGGGCGTAATCACCGCTGGGATGTACTCGTTGATCTTGTCGTAGTCCTTCTGAGTCACGAAGCCGCGCTTGTAGCCGCGCTCGACGCGGTCGCGGATCTCCGTGAGCAGCTCGATCTTTTTGGTTTGATCTTTGGGTAGTAGCTCGGAAATGGTTACGACGCGGTCGAACGGTTTGAGATCGGCGGGAGCCTTGTCGCGCCGCTTCAGTAGCTCCGTGACGAGCGGCTCGACCTGGTCGACTCGGTCCACGACGATGGCTCGGCCGTCCTGGCCGGCGCGGCCGACGACGTCATCGACCCGTCCGGCGAGCGCGCTGGCCTCGGTCTGCGTGCCGTTGGTCTTGAAGACCGTACGCAGGTTGTACTCCATTGGGTCGTTGGCGAAGTAGCGCACGGAGATGAAGATCGTCACGACGCCGCTCAGCAAACCGATCAGCGCAATCGTGCCCGGCGCGCGCTTGGCGAGCCACACGAACGGATAGCCGTAGTAGCCGCGTAGGCGCGAGCGCCAGGTGAACTCCGAGCGAAACATCGGGCTGATGCGTTCGGTGAGCACCAGCAGCGCCGGCAGCAGCAGATAGGTGACCAGCCAGCACAAGAGCATGCCAAGCCCGCCGATCACTCCGAAGTGCTTGAAGCCGCGAAAATTCGTCACCGCCAGCGAGCCATAGGCGACCATCGCGGCGGCCGCGGCGGCTAGCGTCGCGGTGCGCGTCTCGCGATGAGCAGTCAGCACTGCTTGCCCGATCGACTCTCCACTGCGGCGCGCCTCGATGTAGCGCGCCATGTAGATGATGCCGAAGTTGATGCCGTTGCCTGCGATGATGCTGACCAAAAAGCCGCTCGCGGTATTCAGATAGCCGATGCTCAGGTACGCGCCGGCAAACGCCCACACGCAACCAGCGACAATCGTCAGACCCATACAGAACAGCACGCGGAAGCGCAGAAAGAACAAGAACACGACCGCCATGATCATGCCCACGCCCCAACCGGCGACTTGAGTCAGGTCGCGCGTGATGGCCTGATGCTGCTCGGCCGCAGTCACCAGGTTACCAGTGTAACCGACGCTGAATTTCGGATCCCATTGCTTGGGATTCATCTGGTCGACCAGCTGCTGAATCTGCGAGCGCAGGACGAAAGCCCGCGGATCCATGCTGCCGAGCGGCGTCCGCACCAAAATGGCAGCGAGCAGCTGGCCGTTGGATTTCCCTATGTAATAGCCGTCCGTTCCGGGCTGCTTCTTCTGCGCTTCGTCCAGCTTCTTCTTGAACTTGTCTTCCAGTGCCTGAGCGTCGAGCGGGGGGGGGACGTCGGCTTTGCTGTCCGCGTCGTCGAGCCCCAGATCCATGCCGCCCCTTTTTTGGACCTCGTAGTCGTAGCGGTCGACGACATCGTCGTGGATCTTCTGAATGTCCTCGAGCTCCGCGTACAAATGCTTGTGCGCGCGGAAGAATTCTTGGACGTCTCGAGTGCCGTCGTCTACCTGAGTGACGAGCGTTGGGTCGAGCTTACGAATCTCGGGGGCGATCGTATCGACGAAGCGCTTGAGAACGCCCACGCTCTCGCTGTGTGCAACGACGGTCAGGGTCGAGCTGGAGGTCAGCCGTTCCGAGATGTGGCGCATCTCGATCACGCTGCGCTTGTTGTCCGGTAAGAGCTCCGAGAACGCCAAGCGCAAGCTCAGCCGGGATGCCAAAAGCCCCGTCGGCAGCAGCGTGAGCAGTACGAGGAGCACGACCACCAACGGTCTCCGATTCTGAAACTCTCCGAGTCGTACGAGCAGGCCTTCCAGGCGCGAGGGTCGCATCGGGCGCGACCGTATCACAGGTTTTACCGTGTGATTGAGCGGCTCAACTCCTGGAAAACGTTCGCAAAATTGTTCAGCGCCGCACCGGATCCTTGGACAGCTTTCGTTGCAGTGAGCGACGGTGGAGGCCAAGCAGGCGCGCAGCTTGGGAGATGTTGCCGTCGCAGTCACGGAGGACACGCTGAATGTGCTCCCACTCGACGCGCGCCAGGCTGGGGACGCTGTCCGGGCTGATCGGGCCCGCGGCGCTCTTGCCTTCCAAGGCAGCCAAGATCTGATCGATGTCGACGGGCTTGCTCAGGTAGTGCACCGCGCCCAGGCGCACCGCCTCTACCGCGGTAGCGATGCTGCCGTAGCCGGTGAGCATCACTATCACGCTTGCCGGGTCGATGCCGTGCAGCTCGCGCACGACGTCGAGCCCGGAAGCGTCCGGCATGCGCAGATCGACGACGGCGAACTCTGGGCTATCTTGGCGCGCCGCGCGGATCGCCTCTGCGGCGTCGCGTGCGGTGCGCACGTCGAAACCGCGGTCACGAAAGGCCTTGCCGAGCCGGCTGCGAAATACTTCGTCGTCGTCGACCACGAGCACTGAGCGAGCGGCGCGATCCGCCTCGCCGTTCATGTGGCGCTGCCGGGCTCGAGCATGTCACGCGGGACGGTCAGGCGAGCCAAGGTGCCGCCCCCCGGACGCGCTTCGAGCGTCAGATCGCCACCCATCCGCTCCGCGAATGCGCGGGCCAGGAACACGCCGAGTCCGAGGCCGCGCCCGGCTGGTTTGGTCGTGAAGAAAGGTTCTCCGATCCGGCTCGCGGCGTGTGCCGGAATGCCT
>DATCFJ010000489.1:0-8434 GCA_036509605.1 Polyangiaceae bacterium
AAACCAAGCAACCTATTTCTCATCGCAGGTGAGCCCGAGAACGTTCGGATCCTCGACTTCGGGATTGCCCGCAAAACCGGGGGAACTACGAGGCTTACCGAGACGGGTGCGCTCGTGGGCACGCCCGGCTACATGGCGCCCGAACAGGTCAGTGGAGCTCGCGAGCTCAAGGCCGGCGTCGATGTCTTCGCGTTGGGCTGCGTCCTGTTCGAGTGCTTGGCGGGCGCTCCAGTGTTCGTCGGTTCGAGCGCGCAGGCAGTTTTCGCGAACATCCTTTCGAACCCCGTGCCGCGCTTGTCCCATTGGCTGCCGTCGGTACCCGCAGGCCTGGATGATTTACTGGCGCGGATGATGGCGCGCGATCCATTCGATCGTTTTCCAGATGCGTCGGCAGTGGTGCTCGCGATCTCGGACGTCATCACGGACCCTTCCGTGCGCCTTTCGGGTCACCAAATGGCGAGTGTCTCGGTCGAGCCCGCGCGCACTTCGACTACGGTTTTCGTCGAAAGCCCCGCGGTTCTCGAGCCATCCGTCGTCAGCATGCTGGAGGCTCACGGCGGGCAAGCTCAATACCGCGCAGAAACGGAGCTCGTGGCGCTGTTCGATCTAGGCAATGCCCCCGAGACAGCCAAACGCGGGGTCTCGTTCGCGCTCGCGTTGCTTGCGAGCAACGTCTCGTTGAAGCTCGCCGTCGCATCGTCCCGCGACGCCACGGTGCTCGTTACGCCAGCGCTGAGGCCGCAGCAGCGTTCGTTGGCGGGGGTTCCGCCGGAGAGCGGCAAAGTACTCGTGGACGCTGCAACCGCGGGCCTACTAGGACAATCGTTCCAGCTCCGGCGTGAGGGCAGCGTCGCCTGGATCATCGGTCCGCGAAAACCGTCCGAGGCAAGCGCGGGCGCGCACTTGGGGCGGGCGCGTGAGCTCGCCATCTTGGAGGGCGCATACTCGCAGGTGACGGAAGAGCACTGCGCGCGGCTGGTCACCGTGTACGGCCCTGCCGGCATCGGGAAATCGCGCTTAATTGAAGCTTTCGTGGATCGCGTTCAGCCTCGCGAGCCGCGCCCAGCCGTGTTGTTTGCCCAAGCGGACACCCCGACGGGCACCTCACCCTTCGAGCTCGCGCGTGTGTTCGTGAGAGAGCGTCACCGCGCCTTGCTCGAAGCAGACGAGACGGGAAGGCATTTCGTCGAGACGCTCACTCACACCGGCTTCAGCCGGCTCGATGCGGAATCGCTGCTCAGGCTGGTGTCACCGTCCGCTGCGGCGCTCCCGCGGGCGCATCTCGAGCCTGCTGTGCTTGCAGATGGCATCCGTTGCGCCTGGCTCTCCTTCGTCGAAGCAGAGGTCAACGCAAGTCCGCTCGTGCTCGTCGCGGAGGACGTGCACTTGGCGGATGCCGCATCGCTTCGCTTGCTCGGGGCTGCGCTCGAACAAATGCCCGACCGCTCGCTACTCGTGGTTGCTTCCACTCGTTCGGACGAAGACACCGTGCTGACGGCGTTCGAGCCGGAGCGAATTGCTCTTCGACCATTGCGTCCTCAAGTCGCGGCAGACCTGCTCAGAACGCTGCTCCCGGACGCACCCCCCGCGGTCGTCAATCGGCTAGTCGAGCAGGGCGCAGGCAGCCCGATTCGCCTCCGTGAGCTGGCTCGGCTCGTCGGCGAGCCTGGTGCGGCTCGAGGATTCGACGCCGCGCTCGACGCCCGCATCTCGGGCCTACCGGCTTTGGCATCACGGGTGCTTCGGTGTGGGAGCGTCTTTGGTTTGCGCTTTACTGCGGCCGGTGTGAAGCGCCTGTTGGGCAGCGGAGTTCCGCATGCCGAGATCGAAAAAAGCCTGGAAATCGCGCTCCGCGCTCAACTGTTGCGAGAGCTCGTAGACCCCTCCGGCGACAGGGTGTTCGTTTTCGTGCACGCCTTACTCAGGGATACTGCCTACGCGCAGCTCCCTGGCAGCGAGCTCAAGGCTGCACATCGGGCCGCGGGCACCGCGCTCGCCGAGCGTCCGGGCGCCGACCCTTCTTTGGTGGCCTGGCACTTCGAGCACGCCGAGGAGCAAACCCTCGCGCGGAGCTGGTTCGTGGCGGCAGCCAAAGCGGCGCTCGTTGGCGGCGAGCCAGCACGGGCCATGAATTTGTTGGACGCGGCATTCAAATGCGCGACGGATCCGGAGGACCTCGCCCAGATCCTGCTACTCCGTGCGGACGCTGCGCTTGCCGTCGCGGATACGACGGAAGCGCAGCGCGCAGCCAGCGAGGCTCTGGTGCTGGCGCGGCCCGGTACGTTGACCTGGGCGCGTGCTGCCGCGCTGATCGCGATGTGCGCTGGCCAGCGCGGAGACAACGACTCCGTTGCCCGAATGGGCACCGTCATCCTCGACGTGACCGAATATGCGGACGCCGAGGCGACCGCAGCGCGCGTAATCTGCCTGTGTCGAGCTGCCAATCAGCTGTTTGCTGCAGGGCGAATCAGCGAGGCGCAGCGCTTCGCGGACGAAGCCGCCCGCAGCAGCTCCAGCCGCCCCGAAGCCCAGGCAGCGGTGGCTCACCTCGAAGCGTCGTTGGTGTTGCGCCAGAATGACTACCAGAGCGGCGCCAAATCACTGAATGACTCCGCCAATCTATACGGCATTTCCGGCAATCTGCGCGCGTCCGCGCTCATGCGTGTATTTCGCGCCTCGATTCTCCTTTGGGCAGGCGACAGCGAAGGCGCGACGGCAGAGCTCGAGATCGCGGATGGCCTCTCGCGTAGAACGGGCGCGGACTACTACGTACGCTGGGCCCGTTACACGCGCGCGAAGATCACCGCACTCACTGGAGATCCTTGGCTCGCGCGAGAACAGCTTCAGTCCGTACGCAGTGAGCTCGCCAACAACCCGCGCATCGTCGCGGGCACGCACATCCACGGCGCTCTGGCCGCGATCCGGGCGGGTGATGGGCCATGGGCGGAAGCAGAAGCACTGTCGGCGATGGCGGCGCACCAGACGCCGTCCGTCCGAGCGATCGCCTTGGCTGCTCTGGCACGCTCGAAAGTCCTCCAGCACGAGCACGCGCAGGCGCTCGAGCATGCCTCGGAGGCCAGAGCCTTGCTCGATACCCTGGGCGCTGTCGAAGAAAATGAGAGCATCGTGCACTTGGCGTTGCCCGAAGCTCTGGAAGCCACTGCTCGGCTCGAAGAGGCCCGCCCGCTCGCCCAAGCAGCCGCAGACCGGTTGGCGCGGATCGCCGGCAAGCTCACGAGTGCAGCGCTTCGGGAAGCGTTCCTACACGAGAACGACACCCACGCAGCAACGTTGCGTCTGGCGCATACGTTGGGGGTCAGCGCGTAGCTTCGAGCCTTAGAGCAGCCCGTATTCTTGCAGCTTGCTGTACAACGTAGTCCGGCTGACGGCGAGCAGACGGGCGGCGGCACTTCGGTTGCCGGCGGTCTGTTTAAGCGCCCGCAGCAATGCTTGGCGCTCGGCAGTGTGAAGCGCGCGGCTTAGGGGTCCCGCTGCGCTGCCTTGCACGCCACTCTCGTCGACCTTGGCAGGTTCCGCTGCGTCCGCGCCCGCAGGCCCGGTTTCGGTCGCGAAACGCACGGGCCGATCGAGCTCTGCCTTCACGTGCGCTGCAGTAACGGTGTGACCTCCGCTCAAGACGACGAGGCGTTCCACGAAATTCTGAAGTTGGCGCACATTACCGGGCCAGCGTTGCACCGTCAGCGTTTGCAGGGCTTCGGCACTGAGTACAACGGCTCCGTGCACGCTTGCTTTGGCTACCTCGGCGCAGAAATGGTTGGCCAAGTCCTCGATGTCGACGCGGCGCGCGCGCAGTGGCGCGATCCACACGGGCAAGACATTGAGCCGATAAAACAAATCCTCGCGGAACGTGCCCTGCTGCACCATGGCTTCGAGGTCGCGGTGCGTCGCCGTCACACCGCCCAGCACCAGGAGCAACGTTCGGGCAGGGAGGCGCCGAAATTTCGACGCGATCTGCTTCGAGAAGAGCATGGGATTGTATGTCCGCTTTCCGTCTCTTCCGTGCCCAGGCTGCGACGGGCCTGAAATCAGACGCGCCAGCTCGGCCACGCTTCAGCGCAGCCGGGCTCGCAGTGCAGCCAGCGTGCGCCCGATGGTTTCCTCCACCTGCTCTTGCCCAATCGAGCTCAGGAACACGACGTATTCGTCAAGCCGCGCTCGGACCGCTTGGCCCGCTTCGGAATCCTCGTCGACCAGGGCCGCGTCGCGATTGCTTAGATCGAAGTTGATCAACCCGCGGCAACGGGCTGCGCCGCACAGGCACGGATCGCGGCCTGGCTCGTTCTGGGTCACCCAGCCGTAGAAGATGGTGACTTCTTCGCCGGGCGCGATGGCTCGGGTGCACTGGATCCGGCCCTCGCCATCGGAGGAGATGGCGGCGTTCGGGTTGCAGCTGTGATTGCAGAGCCAGCCGCCCGGCACGCTGGTGTAATCAACCACGAGTGTCGTCGCCGTGCGACAGCGCCGGCCCCATCGCGCGCCGTTTGTCTCTCGAAGCGTTCCGCTCCCTGTATCATCTCGGCCTCCCTGAGCAAACACTGTGCCGCTCTTGCGCCGGTTGCCAAGCGCAAGACGTGCTCTGTGGCGGTTACTAGCATTTCTGTCGCTCGCGCCCCCCGGCGTTTTCGCGACGCGAGCTGGGCCTTCGCTATACTCGCGACTGATGGCGACTCATCTCCTGGTCGGAAACCCGACCGCTCAGAGCGGGAAGAATCAGCAACGCATCGAGCGCGCGCTCACTCTGATGAACGATGCGGGGATCGCGGCCGATCTTTTGCCGACGCTGGCCGAAGGCAAGACCATCGCGGCAGTACGCGCCGCGCTGGAGGCGGGCTCCTACCGCGCCGTCGTCGCCATGGGCGGCGACGGGACGTTTCGCGAGGTCGCCGCGGGCCTTTACACGAGCAACCGGCGCGAGGACGTCACGCTCGGGATGCTTCCCACCGGCACCGCCAACGACCAAGGCAAAAGCTTCGGCCTGCAAGCGGACGAAGGCGCGCTCACCCGCAACGTGGACGTGATCCGCGCGGCGCAAGAGACCCGGCTCGACGTAGGGATCTACCGCGCGGAGGACGCCAGTGCCGCGCCCGACTACTTCTTCGACTCGTGCGGCTGGGGCCTCTCTGCGCGCGTGCTCGCGCAGAGGAACAAGGATCGCGCGCTCGTCGAGACGCTTGGCCCGCTGAAGGAGATCTATCGCGACCAAGCCGTTTACGCCGGGGCGTTCCTGAAGACGTTCCTCGAGTCTTACGTCATCGAAGATAGATTGCGCGTGGTCGCTACCCTGGACGGACGGCGCGTCGAGCTGGACGGCTTGAGCGATCTGATCGTGAAAAACACGCGTTTCTACGCGGGCTCTTGGGTCTTCGACGAAACCTCGCGCCACGACGACGGCATCTTCGAGCTGGTGCCATTCGTCGGCAAGAATGACTGGGTCTCAAAGGCGATTCGCGATTTAGACGTCGTTCCGCTCAACGAGGAAATGCTCGAAGATCTGGGACTTCAGCACTCTAAGACGCTGCGCGCTCGGGTTATGGATTTGGAAATCTTCGAGCCCGAAGGCGGCGCACCGCTCGCCGCGCAGTTGGACGGCGAAGAGTGGCCCGCCAGTCGGCGAGTTCACATCGAGGCCGTTCCGCGGGGCATTCGACTGATCGTCCCCGCAACGTGAGGCGCGCAACGCGCGCGCGGATATGACCCAGCGAGACTCATAAGGACGACTCAATCCGGGTGCTCCGTGCCGAGTCGAGATTGGCGGACAAGCGACGGACGATTTCGTCCACGGCATTCGTCAGGGCGAGCGCGAGAGCAGCAACGCTCGCCGCGGTGCTCGCTTGTTCCTTGTCCGCGCCGTCCGCCTTTTCCTTGTCTGCGGCGATCGGCAGCTCCACCGTTACCGTCGCTTCCGTCCGAACTGAGCGCGAATCATACAGCACGAAGTTGACGCGAGCGCGGGCAACATGAGCCAGCGCGGCCCCTCCGAACCCGGCAGGCGTGCGCACCAGCACCAAAGGCGCCGAGCACTGCACGGTGGCTGCACGGTGGGGGCAACCCTATTTCGTCCCGAACAACCGATCTCCCGCGTCGCCCAAGCCGGGGATGATGTAGCCGTGCTCGTTCAAGTGCGAGTCAATCGCGGCAGTGAACACGGGCACGTCGGGGTGGGATTCCTGAAAGTTGCTGAGGCCTTCGGGAGCGGCGAGCAAGCACACGAATTTGATCGAGCGGGGGTTGGCGGCTTTCACTCGGTCGACGGCGGCGACGGCGCTGTTGCCGGTGGCGAGCATGGGGTCGACTACGATCACGTCGCGGTCCGACATTTCGTTGGGCAGCTTGAAGTAGTACTCGACCGCGCCCAACGTTTCGGGGTCGCGATACAAACCGATATTGCCGACGCGCGCCGATGGTAAAATGCGCAGCATGCCTTCGACCATGCCGGTGCCCGCGCGCAGGATATTGAGCAGCACCACCTTCTTGCCGTCGATACACGGCGCTTGCATGGTCGCGAGTGGCGTTTCGATAGTCGTATAAGTGAGCTTCAGATCACGCGTCACCTCGTACACCAGGAGCATGCTGATTTCGGCGAGCAGGGTGCGAAAGCCGCTGGTGCTGCGGTCTTTTTGGCGCAGCAAGCTGAGCTTGTGTTGCACCAGGGGATGATCGATGACGGTAACGTTGTTGCTCATGGGGGCGTGCTCACTTCGGAATCAGAATACGGTGCCGTCGCTGTCGACACGAAGCGGTGGACTGCCGTCACTGCGGGCTTCCAGCGCTATCGCGCGGCCAGCGCGCCACGTGCCCCCTTCGAGGATGCGCGCCAGCGGGAGCACCGCCGTGCCGACGCCCAGCATGTCGCGCACGAGCTCTGCCGTGCGGTCGAGCAGCGCGAGCGTCAATGCCCGCCATTCGATCACCAAATCGGAGCTCACCGCGTGCACGCGCTGAAGCTGACTCGAGTCGCGTAAGCGCAGTACGCCGGCATCGAAGTACAAGCCGCCGTTGCGATACTCGGCCAAGCCGGTCAGCATGGCCGCGCCCTCGATACTGATACCGGCGGCTTCTAGCGGCTCGAACAGCGAATAGGTCAGCCATTGGGACAGCTTGTGAAAGGGCACGAAGCCCGCCTGAGAATGGCGCCACACGTCACCGAGGCTCTTACCTGCCAAGTGCGGGCGTCCCTGCCAAATGGGGCCGAGCTCGCGCAGTACGGCGCTCAGGATCGCGCTGGCGGAAAGCTTGCCGTCTCGCGCGGAGTGTTTCAGCCAAACGCCCAGATTGCCAAGGCGTGCGGTCTCCGCGTTGCCGAAATACTCTGGCGCCAATGCGACGACGTCACCCAAGCGCCTGAGTAACGCGGCGCGCCCCTCGAGCCCGGTGAGCGGGTTTGCGTCACTGACCTGAAAAGCAGCGCCGAGCGCGTCCACGGTGAGGCTAGTGAGCCCGACGGCGTCCGCGCGTGGAGCCGCTCTGCTACCGCCCAAGCCGCCGGCCGCAAACAGCTCGTAGCTGGCGACGGCGAGCCCTTCGGAGCGTGTGTACACGGCACCGTCCGCGCTGCGGTACTGCCACGTCGGCCCCGCGCCAGCGTCCAAGAGCACGCTGGTGATCACCAGCTCGAAGCGCGCCGCGAGCTGCTCGTCTTCGGAAAAGTGCGCGATTTTGCGATCAAAATCAGCCAAGCGCGTCACGCCGCCGACGTCGAAGTGCCGGTAGCGACCGTGATACGGAATGCGCGTGAGATCCGGATACGTCTGGCGGGTGAGCGAGAGCACACGCTCCGCGACCTGGCCCAATCGTGATTCGTCCAGCTGCCAATGTTCCAGCTGTCCGTCGCTCGCTAGCTCGAACACGCTCTCGCAGCGCTCACGAATCGCTCGCGGTGTTTGGAGGTAGTCGTATTCGGCCTGTTCGGCGCGCTCCGTATCCGATGCTCTCACTGCTCAGCCGCCTTCGTAGTCGCGCCCCTTGGGCTTAGCGAGCTCGTTGCCGTCGGGCACGGCGCCTTCCGTGAAATAGCCGGCCGCCATTTTGGCGTCCATCTCCACGCGTGCATCTTCGGGGATTAGATCGTCTGGGATGGCCACGCGCTCCAGGATCTGAATGCCGGCGCGGGTGACGGCGTCATGCTTCATGTTGCTCATGGACACGAAGCGATCGATCTTGGTGATGCCGAGCCAGTGCAGCGTGTCCGGCATCAGCTCTTGAAAGCGCATGTCTTGCACGCCCGCGACGCACTCGGTACGCGCGAAGTATTGATCAGCGCGGTCGCCGCCGACTTGGCGTTTTCTCGCGTTGTACACTAGGAATTTCGTCACTTCGCCCAGGGCGCGGCCTTCCTTCCTGTTGTACACGATGACGCCCGAACCGCCCGCCTGCGCCGTCCGCACGCACTCCTCGATGCCGTGTATGAGGTACG